>NZ_LNCE01000140.1:0-1052 GCF_001445815.1 Janthinobacterium sp. Ant5-2-1
GATGCGCCCCCCCCCAGCTGCTGCGCCAGCCCCAGGCGCTGCCATGCCACGCCCGCCACAGCTGTACCGGCCAGAGCGGCCAGCTCACGCGCTTCCGTGCAGGGATTACCCGCATACGCGAGCCAGCTCAGGCGTGGCAAGGACAGCAAGCAGTCGGGCAACGCCGTAAAACGGTTGGCGGCAATGCGTACGAGTTCCAGCTGGCGGCAGTCGGCAAGAGTAGCGGGCAAGTGGCTCAGGCAATTACCTGCCAGCATGAGTTTCTGCAATTGCGTGCACTTGCCCAGCTCATCCGGCATGGACTCGATGACATTATCGGTCAGGGTCAGCCAGCGCAGCGTGGGCGGCAAGGCTGCGGCCGGTACGTGGCGGATCCGGTTCGCCTTGAAACCGATCATTTCCAGCGCAAGACAGGAACCGAGCACGTCAGGCAAAGACGTGAACAGATTATCCGAGCAAAAAATGATGCGCAGCTTGTACAGGCGCGGCAAATCGTCAGGCAATGTGAACAGCGCATTGCCGGAGAGGTCGAGGATTTCCAGGCTGTCGGCCAGGTAGAAGATTTCTCGGGGTAATGTCGTCAAGCCACAGGACAGCTTCAGACGGCGCACACCGGCCAGTTGGCCAGCGCGTAATTGTTCCAGTGTATGCACAGCAGACAAGATATCCCTTTCAAGGCAGCACGCGATCGATGCCATGCATAAAATCATTGGACGTAAAAAAACCCCAACCGGATCACCGGAAGGGGTTTTTCGAATAACAAGCCTGACGATAACCTACTTTCACACTGGTTGCAGCACTATCATCGGCGCAAAGTTGTTTCACGGTCCTGTTCGGGATGGGAAGGGGTGGGACCAACTTGCTATGGTCATCAGGCATAACTTGTACTGGCGTTTGTCCTCGGTGGAGCGACAAAGCCTGAATCTGGAAGAAGCAAAGATTGGGGTAATGACTGGTAGTATCAACAAACTCACAACGTTGTACCGTCTTATCCTCTGTACCTGCTAAGGTTATAGGGACAAGCCGTACGGGCAATTAGTACTGGTTAGCTT
>NZ_LNCE01000141.1:0-2267 GCF_001445815.1 Janthinobacterium sp. Ant5-2-1
GCCAAGTTGTTGAATCTAAAGGGGAAGTGGACATCTGTCCCGTCCATTCCGCCGAAGAAATCAAGGCGAACGCATGTTCGCCTTTTTTTATAGTGATCCACTCATCCCGAATTGGCTGACCATGTTTGAATTTATTCGTACCCATCGACGCTTGATGCAGTTTCTCCTGATGCTGGTCATCGTCCCGTCTTTTGCACTGGTCGGTATCAGCGGCTACCAAAGCTTCGGCGATGGCGCGAACACCATCGCCAAGGTCGGCGACCAGGTCGTTACGCAGCAGCAATATGAAGAAGCGCAACGCCAGCAGATCGACCGCTACCGCCAGATGATGGGCGAGCAGTTCGACCAGAAAATGTTTGACACGCCGGAAGCGCGCCAGAGCATCCTCGACAACCTGATCGCCGAGCGCGCCGTGGCCGCCGAAGTGGGGCGTAGCCACCTGGTCATCAGCGATGCCGTGCTGCAAAAGGAAGTACTGGACATCCCAGGCTTGACCTTGCCGGACGGTAAATTCGACCTGGAACGCTACAAGTCCATGCTGGCCGCCCAGGGCATGACGCCGCAGATGTACGATGCGCGCCGCCGCAGCGACCTGGCCCTGCAGCAACTGGCCGGCGCCGTGCAAGGCACCGCGTTCGCGCCGAGCACCGTCTCCAAGCGCCTGTCCGACATCACCTCGGAAGAGCGTGAAGTGCAGGAACTGCTGCTGCCGATCGCCCAGTACGTGTCGGAAGTCAAAGTGACGGACGCCATGATCAAGGCTTTCTACGACAAGAACAGCAAGTTCTTCGAGATCCCGGAACAAGCCAAGGTCGAGTACGTCGTGCTGGACGACAGCGCCGCCGGCGAGCAAGTCGACGTCACCGACGCCGACGTGACCGGCTACTACGCGAAGAACCAGAAAGCCTACACGACGGAAGAAGCGCGTCAGGCCAGCCACATCCTCGTAGCCGTCAAGAAAGACGCATCGGCCGCCGACAAGGCAGCCGCCAAGGCCAAGGCCGAAGCCATCCTGGCGGAAGTACGCAAGGCGCCAGCCAGCTTTGCCGCCGTGGCGAAAGCCAAGTCGGAAGACCCGGCGTCCGCGGAACAGGGCGGCGACCTGGGCGTGATTGGCAAGGATGGTTTGCCAGCACCGCTGCTGAGCGCTGTCGCGAAACTCAAGCAAGGCGAAATCAGCGATGTCGTCGCTTCCGATTTCGGCTTCCACATCCTGACCGTCACCTCGCTCAAGCCGCAGCACGTCCGTGCGCTGGATGAAGTGCGCGGCGAAATCACGGCCGACCTGCGCAAGCAATTTGCTGCCAAGAAATACTCGGAAATGGCCGAAACGTTCACCAACACGGTGTACGAACAATCGGACAGCCTGAAGCCGGTGGCCGACAAGCTGAAGCTGAAAGTGGAAACCGTCGCCAACCTGTCGCGCACACCATCGCCAGCACTGGGCAAGGCGCCGTTCAACAACGCCAAGTTCCTGACCGCCATCTTCTCGAACGACTCGTTGAAAGACAAGCGCAACACGGAAGCCGTCACCGTTGCTCCTAACGTGCTGATCGCCGGCCGCGTGGTGGAATTCAAGCCTGCCTCGAAGCGTCCGCTGGCCGAAGTCGAAGCGATGATCCGTCAGCGCGTGACCCTGGAAGAAGCGGAAAAACTGGCCAAGAAAGCGGGCGAGACCAAGCTGGCCGCCTTGAAGGCTTCGGGTGACGCCACTGGTTTTGGCGCGGCGCAATGGGTATCGCGCAGCAAGCTCGACGGCATCAACCGTGCCGCCATCGCGCAAGTCATGAAAGCAGACACCAGCAAGCTGCCAGCCTATGTCGGCGTGGACCTGCCAGCCCTGGGCTACGGCATCTACCGCATCGCCAAGGTGCAGCAGCCAGCAGAAGTGGATGCAGCGCGCCGCCAGCAAGAGAAAGACCAGATCAGCGGCATCCTGGCACAACAGGAAATGTTCGATTACGTCGAATACCTGAAAGCCAAGGCCAAGGTGAAGATCGTCAAGCCGGTGACCGCGCCGGTTGCAGCAGCGCCGGAAGCGCCGTAATCAGTTTTAGTCCATAAGAATAGCCGCTCTTGAGCGGCTATTTTTTTGTCTGTGGATTTTTGTCTGTGGAGTGAGCGTGCCATGGACGCGAGCGGGATCGTCAGCATAAAGCCGGGGTCAGACCCGGCGGGTCTGACCCCGGATTCTGCCTCAGGCTAGAAGTAACACCAGCCTTTTGCTTATTTGGCCCCCAGCAACGGCGCCAGCCGCGGCCAGATAT
>NZ_LNCE01000142.1:0-2400 GCF_001445815.1 Janthinobacterium sp. Ant5-2-1
TAAAGACCCATTCCGGCAGGCCGGACTGGCGGTTCGGGCGCTGCTTGATCATCTGCAACAAATTAGCCACCAACAAGGTTGGCTTCCGCATGCCGCGTGCCATGGTCTCGTTCGCCGTACGGGCAAACAGGGGCGGCAGTTTCTTGCCATTGCCTTCGCCGTGCAACAGATACGATTCGTTATGATCCGTCAACAAGCCGTCATAGTGGCGTTTGAGGTAGGTCAACGATTCCGTGTAACGCAGCGGCATCAGTGCCGTCACCTTCATGATGACGATCTGATTCGGCATCTGGCCAATGCTGATGGTGGTGCTCGAAGCCGAATCGCGCTGCGACTTGAATTCGTTTTCCAGATCCGCACGGAAAGCCTTCTGATGCTCGCAGGCGGGCAGGAACACGCCCACGGTTTCATACACGCCCGGTGAGGCATTGCCCACCTTGCGATCGACCTCGGTCTTGTTGAAGACCAGGGTGCTGCCCGCCTCGTCGTACAGGCTTTGCACGAACTGCTTCAGGCCGCTCTTGTTGGCGTCGTACTGCTTCTGCAGACGCTCGACTATATTGACATGCAACACAGGCGGCAAGTTCTTGGCGATCTCGCCATGCGCCAGTTCCACGATGCGCGCCGATTCCTGCGACAGCGTGCCGATGATGCTGCCCAGCGAAATGCTGCGGTTGAGCTTTTCAAACGACTCGACTTCGACCCCTGCCAGGTTGATCAGCGACTGGCGTACGCGCTGCGTGCGCGCTGCCTGGCTGACCTCGTCGCTGACCATGGCCTTGAGGATGGCCGTGATGGCGCCCATGTCAAAGATACGCTTCTGGTAGGCTGCATCGGCTTCGCCCAGGCGGGCCGCCTTTTCACGGTTGAACTGGTCGGTTGCGACGGCCAAGTTCTGATGCAGCTCATCGATCTTGCTGCGCAAGGTCAATAGTTGTTCCTTGACGAAAGGCATCAAAGCACTGGCAAAGCGCAAGCCCTCCAGCGTGGTGCGCGCGACATACAAGTCCTGGTGCTGGGTAGCAATATCGGCAAACAGGCCGCCGCGCTTGTCCGTCAGGTGCTTGCCGAGGAAGCCCACCTTGTTGAATTGCGCCGACAATTCCGTATTGCGCTGCTGGATGCCCTGCAAGACTGCCGGCATCTTGGCGATGCGCTCGAGGACGATATCCTGTTTTTCATCGAGCGCCAGCACCAGGGCATCTGTGTAATGGCGCAACTGCAACAGCGAAGCCGTTCCTGACTTCCAGCGTCCGAACAGCTCTTTCTCGATATGGCGGCCGATATGGCGCGCCATGTCCAGGCGTGCATTGCCCTTGACTTCGTAGAATTTGCGTACGCCCCCCATGGTGCGGTAGGTATCGTCGAACACCTTGGCCAGGCGCGTGTTGAGCACGTCGATCCAACTGGTCTCCTCGATCAGCTTGTCCGCCTTGATTTCCGGCGCCAGGCGGTTGACGATCTGTTTCCAGTATTCCTGCGGCGGCTTCCAGTTGCTGTTCTTGACGTCGTCGTCGAGGATGCCAGTATCAAGCATCAGGTGGGCATCCGTCAGCAGCAGGCTTTGCAACACCTCCGCCTTGCGCACTTCCGAGCCCCAGTCTTTTTCCAGCGCTTCGTCTGCATAGCCTTCGCCCTGGCGGAAATTGTTGAACATCAACTGACGGCTGGCCTGCTCGGCGAAGCCATACGCGAGAAATTCCTTGATTTCCTGTTCCGGCACGACCACGCGCTTGATACCGAACGAGAGGAACAGCTTGGCGCGTGCCTTGCCCACATCGTCTTCCGTCTCGAAATTGATGATGTCGTTTTCGCCCTTCTCGGCCCGGTGCAAGCCTTCCCATGCCTTGTTCAGGGTCTTCTGGTAGATGAATTCGGCCACGATGGTGGGCAATTCCGATTCGACTTCGAACTGGATACCATGCTCATTGATGTTGTTGATCAGGTAGCAGCCGTTGAAATATACGTCATGCGCCATCGGCGTGCCATCGAGCAAGTTGATCGGATGGTATTTGCCGACGGCCATCGCATTGAGTTCGGCCAGGGCCGCATAGCCATTCGCGTAGTAGTTCGAGAAGCCGGCCACATCCTTGACGCGCTTGGAGTTTTTCTCTGGCAGGAAAGCGTAGATCAGGATGCGGTATTTGTCATGCTCGGGCAACTGGTGGCGAATTTGCGCCACCGCATCGACCACCGAACCGCTGCCCGTGCCGCCGGCCAAGCCGCAGACGACGTGGATGGTGACGCCCGTCTTGCCCTGCGATTGCAAGTCGTGCACACGCTCTTCGATCGCCTTGACGAACTTCGGCGCGTTCTGCGCAAACACCATGCGGCCCAGCTTGCGCCGTTGCGCCGCACCGGCGATGCCCGGCTTGACAAAGTCGAAGATGGCGCGCGGCT
>NZ_LNCE01000143.1:0-8513 GCF_001445815.1 Janthinobacterium sp. Ant5-2-1
GACAGTAGCGACTTAATGCAACTACCGCCGGCAACGGAAAGATTAAGTCATGGCGTGATCGGGTAAGCACCTGAATGGATACGATCGCTGCTGGCCGCATATGCCACCAGCAGCGATCGCATCCAGCACTCAAAAACGCGTTACTTTTTCTTCATCATTTCCTGACAGTCCTTCATCATTTGATCCATTTTTTCATGCATTTTCGGATCCATTTGATGATCCATTTTTGGCTCCATCTGATGTTCCATTCCAGCTTGCGGGGCTTTATTGGCCGCTCGCATCATTTGCGCCTGCTTGGCCTTGCGCCCTTGCTCAATCAGTTGCCAGTCCGGGCCAGCGAAGGCGGGAAATGCAGTGCTAAGAGTGCTGATACAGAGCAGCGTAAGTAGTAATTTTTTCATGATAGACTCCTCGATAAACTAATTTGATGTATGCATCGTCATCCCCATGGTCAAGTGGCTAATTCAACCATCGACAATACAAAAGCCGCAGCGCAACTGCGGGAACGTCTGACATATCAGAAAAAAAATCACCTCTATCCGTTTGCGAAACAAAACGCATCGTAGCAGTGGTAGCACCGAGATCCGGATAGTCGCCGCCTGCGTTATGGTCGGCAAAAGGTGGTCCCATATAGCAGAAGGCGCATGGCTGGCAGCTTGGCATGGCCATCGGCTGCGCAATCGCCGCAGATGCACGCATGTCGTTTTGCAGTGGAAACGCCGGCACATGGCTGCACCAGATAAAACCGAACAACACCACCGCACACCTCACGAAATACACGAGGTGCTTAGCCGATCGGTAGGTGCCAAACGGTCTCATGACGGCTAATTCTCCTCTGCTGCTGCCGAGCCGGCGGCACGGATCTGACGCCGACGTAGCAGCAGATAAACCGCAGGGACCACAAACATGGACAACAACGGCGCGGTAATCATGCCGCCAACCATCGGCGCGGCGATGCGCTGCATGACCTCCGACCCAGTGCCGGTGCCCAGCATAATCGGCACCAGGCCGGCGATAATGACCGCCACCGTCATTGCCTTGGGCCTCACGCGCAAGACCGCCCCTTCACGAATTGCATCGAGCAGATCGGTTTCACCAGCGTTACCATTCGCCAGACGTTCATCCCAGGCATGCTTTAAATAAAGCAGCATGATTACGCCGAATTCGGCCGAGACGCCAGCCAACGCGATGAAGCCGACGCTGCCGGCGACTGACAGGTGATAGTCGAGCAACCACAGTAGCCAAATGCCGCCGGCCAGCGCAAACGGCAACGTTGCCATGATCAAGGCCGCTTCATCGAAGCGCTTGAAGGTCAAATAAAGCAGCACGAAGATAATAAGCAAGGTCGCTGGCACGACGATTTTGAGTTTTTCAGTGGCACGCTCTAGATATTCGAACTGCCCCGACCATGCAATGGAGTAACCCGCCGGCAATTTGACTTCCCTGGCGACGACTTGCTTCATGTCATACACAGTCGAACTCAAGTCGCGATCGCGAATATCGACATACACCCAGCCTGACAGCCGGGCATTTTCACTCTTGAGCATCGGTGGACCGTCGTCGATGCGGATCGCGGCGACATCACCCAGCCGGATTTGCGCCCCCCGCTCTGTCAGCACCGGTAGCTGGCGCAGTTTCTCGACTGAGTCGCGCACCTCGCGTGGATAACGCACATTAATCGGGAAACGCTGCAATCCTTCGACAGTTTCACCGATATTGTCACCGCCGATCGCCGCCGACACCACGCTTTGCACGTCTGCAATATTCAAGCCGTAGCGGGCGGCCGCGTCGCGATCGATATTGACGTCGATGTACCGTCCGCCATTCAGGCGCTCGGCCAGCGCCGAGGAGACGCCCGGCACCTTCTTGACTGCGCGCTCTATTTCACCTGTGATGCGGTCAATTTCCTCCAAGCTAACGCCTGCGACCTTGACGCCGACCGGGCTTTTGATGCCCGTGGCCAACATGTCGATCCGGTTACGGATCGGCGGCACCCAGATGTTGGACAGCCCAGGCACCTTGACGGTGCGATCCAGTTCTTGTATCAATTTTTCTGGCGTCATGCCAGGGCGCCACTGATCGCGCGGCTTGAACTGGATCATGGTTTCGAACATTTCCAGCGGCGCCGGATCAGTGGCGCTCTCGGCTCGGCCGGCCTTGCCGAAGACGCTTTGTACCTCGGGTACCGTTTTAATCAGCCGGTCAGTCTGCTGCAACAACTGCGCGACCTTGCCGGCGGACAGCCCGGGCAACGCCGATGGCATGTACAGCACATCGCCTTCATCCAGTGGCGGCATAAATTCGCCGCCGAGTCGACTCATGGGCCAGATCGTGATGGCCGCTACCAGTGCGGCCGCCAACAAAGTCAGTTTCGGGAAACGCAGCACGATATCAAGCAAGGGACGATATAGCGCGATCAGGAAGCGATTGAGGGGGTTCTTTTGCTCATCAGGAATGCGGCCGCGGATCAGATAGCCCATCAAAATGGGAATCAGCGTGACCGCCAAGCCAGCCGCTGCCGCCATCGCATACGTCTTGGTAAAAGCCAGCGGTGAAAACAAACGCCCCTCTTGCGCTTCCAGGGTGAACACGGGAATGAACGATAGAACGATGATCAATAGCGAAAAGAACAGTGCTGGCCCGACCTCAGCCGCAGCGTCGCCAATGACACGCCAGTGCTCATTGCCCTTCAGCTGCTTTCCTGGATGGGCATGATTCCAGGCTTCAATATGCTTGTGGGCATTCTCGATCATCACCACGGCGGCATCGACCATCGCGCCGACGGCAATGGCGATACCGCCCAGCGACATGATATTGGCGTTGACTCCCTGGTAGTACATGACGATAAAAGCGATCAGAATGCCGATCGGCAGCGTGATGATGGCCACCAGCGCCGAGCGCAAGTGAAACAGGAACAGCGCACAGACCACAGCGACGACAATGAATTCCTCGATCAGCTTTTCTTTCAGGTTGCTCACGGCGCGCTTGATCAAGCTCGACCTATCGTAGGTTGGGACGATCTCGACGCCGGGCGGCAAGCTCGCTTTTAGCTTTTCCAGTTTGACTTTGACGGCATCGATGGTTTCCAGCGCATTTTTCCCGGAACGCATAATGATCACGCCACCAGCAACTTCGCCCTCGCCATTCAATTCAGCAATCCCGCGCCGCATTTCCGGCCCGATCTGGATGCGTGCGACATCGCCCAGCCGCACAGATACGCCGGCATCAGACGTCATCAACGGAATCTTACGGAAGTCATCCAGCGACTTTAGATAACCAGAGGCCCGTACCATGTATTCGGCCTCGCCCAATTCCAGCACGGAGCCGCCCGTTTCCTGATTGGCTTTCTGCACGGCATCAATGATTTTGCCATGCGGGATGTTATAGGCGCGCATCTTGTCCGGATCGAGCACAATCTGGTACTGCCGCACCATGCCGCCAATGCTGGCCACTTCCGAGACGTTGGGCACCGCTTTCAACTCATACTTGAGAAACCAGTCCTGCAAGGCGCGCAATTGCGACAAATCGGTCTTGCCGCTACGGTCGACCAGCGCATATTCATAGACCCAGCCGACGCCGGTCGCATCTGGTCCGAGTGCGGTTTTTGCCTGCGGTGGCAGGCGTGACTGCACCTGGTTCAGATATTCCAGCACCCGTGATCGCGCCCAGTATGGATCGGTACCGTCTTCAAACAGAATGTAGACGAAGGAGTCACCGAAAAACGAATATCCACGCACCGTCTTGGCGCCCGGCACCGACAGCATGGTGGTGGTCAGTGGATATGTGACCTGGTTCTCGACGATTTGTGGCGCTTGCCCCGGATAGCTGGTGCGGATGATAACCTGCACGTCCGACAGGTCGGGAATGGCGTCGAGCGGCGTGCGCGCCAGCGACCATATGCCCCAGGCCGTAATGAATACAGTCACCAACAAGACCAGAAATCGGTTGCCGATAGACCAGCGGATCAGTTTTGCGATCATTTCGCCACTCCCGCTGGTGCCTTCATGCCACCCATGGGTTTGTTCTCGGGTTTCGGCACACCGGAGGTCGGCGCAATGGCCACGATCTCAAAGCTGCCATCTTCGCCTTGCCTGATGTCGAAGGCGACTCGGTCACCTATGCCGACATTGCGCGGCAAGCCCGTGGAGGGCACTTTGAAACCCATCGTCATCGCCCCCCACTGCAGCGACGTGATAGGGCCATGCGAGATGGTGATTTCGTCCTTGCCGATCTGTTCGACCTTGCCTACCCCATGGTGGCGCGGGGGTGCCTTGTCTGCATCCGGGGATGGCGTATCGCTCAAGCGTGTCGTGGTTCCCTTCAGGCTGGCCTCGGAATCGACCAGGAACTGCGCCGAGACGAGCACTTTCTGGCCAGCGGACAGGCCCTTGCGGATTTCGGTGAGACCATTGCCTTCGCTGCCGGCCTCCACATCGACGGGCATAAACTTGCCACCCTCCTGGGCAAGCATGACAACGCTGCGCGTACCCGTCTGGATGACTGCCTCCGATGGCACCTGCAAAACATCGGCGCCATTGTTTGACGTGAAGGTCAACGTAGCAAACATGCCGGGCAACAACTGGGCGCCGGGGTTAGCCAGCTCCACACGGGCTTTCAGGGTTCGCGTCGTAGCATTAACTTCCGGCAAAATGGCATTCACCTTGCCTTTGAAAATACTTCCGGGTAGCGCTTGTACCCGCGCTTCGACGGCATCACCGGGGCGAACCTTGGCCGCCACGCTCTCGGGCACTTCCGCGTTGACCCACACTGTCGCGAGCCCATTGATGCGAAACAGCGGCGCACCGGCGGAGACGGTCATTCCTTCGCGAGCGCCAAGCTCTGCGATCACACCGCTGATGGGTGCTGAGACCGTCAGGCGAGGATGTACCTTTCCACTCGATTCGACTAGCCGGATTTGCCCGTCACTCATACCAACAAGCCGCATGCGCTGGCGGGCAGCATCGACCAGGGATGCTGTCTCATTGCCTTGCATACGACGGCTTGCCAGATAGTCTTCTTGTGCCGCGATCCAATCAGGGACATACAAGTCAGCCAAGGGTTGCCCCTTTTTCACCGGATCGAGCAGGGCACGCGCATACAAGCGCTCTACAAATCCACCGCTACGCGCCTGCACCAGTGCCACGTCGCGCTCGTTATAGGCAACGTTACCGACGGCAACCAAGCCGGCGGACATCCTTCCTGATGTGACGAGCGCTGTGCGCACTCCCAGGTTTTGCTGGACCCGCGGGCTGATCGTAACATTACTGTCCTCACCATCCCCCGCAGCATAGACGGGCACCAGCGGCATATCCATGAACGGTGACTTACCGGGTTTGTCAAACTTCTGGCCTGGCACCATGGGGTCATGCCAATATAATGGTTTCTTGTTGGCAGCACTCGCGGCGCCTGCTGCGTTGCCGGATACCGCCTTGACGTCACCTGTAGATACTGTCTGATGTGCTTGTCGTAAACCAAACTGGTAACCGGCATAAGCGACCGCTGCAAGGGCACCCGCAAGTACCAGGACGTGTAATTTCTTATTGTTCATTTGAATTCCTGCTGGCGATGTACTGCGGAAATCTGCGTGATTGCGATGTCGGGAAAGAGGAAGCGAAGCTGTGCCCAGAACTGGGCTGTATTCATCTGCAACTGCAGCAACTGAACGTGCATGTCCGCACTGTTACGCCTGGCAGCGAGCACCTCAGCCAAAGAGGCTTTTCCGCCACGATAGGAGGCCAGGACCGCTTGGCTTCGCTCGTCGGCAAGGGGCAATAGCTGGAGCGCGTAGCGCTCGCTACGTTCTTGGCCACTCCTCCATTCGATGAGCAAGGCACGGATGTTGGCGGCATCTTCTCGCAGCAATTCGTCGCGTTCGCTCCTCGCTTGTTCGACCAAGGCGAGTTTGGAGCCTAGTTCGCGGTCCTGCCGGTTTTTGCGATCCCACTGTAATGGCAGGGATAGGCCAACGGAGACCATGTTCGAGTAGGCCGCGCCGCGCTGCTGGAATGCGAACTCGATACTCCAGTCCGGATGCCGATTCGCTCGCGCCAGATTGACGTCGGCCTGGGCGACTTCTTCCTGCCGATTCAACACCATGATCTGCGGGCGGTGCGCCAGTTCAGTGTCGAGCAACACCGGGTCCAGAGGGATGGTGCCCAAGTCGGGCATGCTGGCATCGGCAAGTTCGCCGCTGCTGCCGGTCCAACGCACCAGCATGTTTTTTGCCGTATTGAGGTCGCGTTCGACCTGACTGGCTCGGTCCTCAAGGGTTAACAAGGCAGAACGCGCAGCCAGCACGTCGGCCTGGCTGCCACGCCCGCCCCGATAGGCGGCCGTAGCGGCGTCAATTTCCTGGCGGGAAAAGACCACTTGTTCTGTCAGAACTACTGACATTTTCCGAATGTAGTAGACGTTGAGCCAGGAGATCGCCGTGTCGCGCTGAATCGCGGCGAGTGCGACATCTTTTTGCGCCTGCGCCTTGTCGGCTTCGCGCTCAAGACGTGCGGAACGCCAGCGCAATTTATCGGCGCGTGTCAGTTCCTGCGAAATGCCGATGCGCCGCATCGTCATGAAATCCCCGCTCAAACTAAAGCGATCACTGCCACTTAAGGGCACATTATCGATGCCGACCTTGAGAGTGGGATCGGGGCGCTGCGCCACCGCTACCGCCATTTCATGTGCAGCGACAGTGGCCTGGTCCTGCGCATGAAGTTGGCGCGAGCGGACGACAGCCTGCTGCAGCGCCTCGGTGAAGGTGATTGGCTGGGGGGCCGCGCGCGCATCATGAACGAAGGCAAGCAGCGGAAAAGTAAGGGCGAGAGCGAGCGCCGTCTTCATGAATGGGCGAAGACGGACGACGCGTGCATGCGACTGCACGGAGTACGGGATTGGCATGGCAGCTCCAGAATGCGATGGGCAACAACGCCCTGTCGAACCCGACAAGGCGATGACGATCTAGGCAGTCTGGAGTATCAAATACGCAAACAGCAATGGCGGATAGCGATAGGCGGTGCCGTTGGCCTCGCCAAGGTAATGAGCAAAGGAGGTTTTGCTGAATACACTACGGGAGTGTCATAAATAGCTAACGTCAAAAGCAGGACAACAGGGACGAATGATGGGTGGTCGGCGACAGGTGTCTTGTCCAGCGACTGCCTGGATGCATCTCCCACAGCATAAATTTGACACAACGTCGACTGGTCAGTGTCCATGCCAGCGCAATCTGTCATCGCGGGCATCGCAGATGCCCTAACACCTGCGGCTACAACAGAGCCACCGCCTCCCATCGGTACGCCAGGGCACAGGTACGAAGCAACCGCATGCTGCATGAACAGCATGCTAAGTATCGCGACAAGAGTCGTGAACAATCGCACTGTGCGGGAGGTCTTCATAAACTATCTATATGGACGGTATTCGTAGCCTAGGTTGTATCAGACCCACTGTCAAGGTATTGCTGCGATGCACTTGACCGTGAGCAAGTACGGATCCGAATGACCGGTATCATCACTATACGCATTACCATAATGGGGAAGGTCAAAGACATATGTCGCCGGATTGGAATGCTTTACGTTTAATTGCTTGACAAAAAACTTGCAATCGATGCACGATTTCCAGCAATTCCTTCGCTGGACCGGTGTCGACTGATTTCAATGACGAATATTCATGAAACGGCTTATCCACGCCTGAAACAAGAATTCACTGAGCAGGAGCTCGGGGCGATCTACACGCCTTCGCGCGCTCAAATTGACCATATCTTCACTCTGTATCGCCAAGCATCGCATCGTACTTTTTTGCTTATCCAACTTATGCTGGTGCAAAGGCTTGGTTATTTCGTCCCCTTGTCGAGCGTCCCGGCTATCGTGGTGCGGCATATCTGCGAACATAGCGGTCTGCGCGTTCCGGCAAAACGGGCACTGGCACAATATGATCAATCCGGTAGCAAGACAATACACCAGCGCCGTCTGCGCGGGTATGTGGGGATCCGGGTGATGGACTCGTCCGATGAATACTGGTTGGAAGATCAGGCCCTGCAGGCTGCCCATACCAAGCAGGAGCTACCCGACATTATCAATGTCCTGATTGAGGAGTTGGTCCAGCGTCGCCTGGAACTGCCTGGATTCACCTACTTGTTCAGGCTGGCTCGCCAGTCCCGCACCAGCGTCAACGACGGCATCTATAAGGCGGTGGCTGGCGGATTGCCAACTTGCGTGGTCGAGCGTCTTGAACACATGCTCACTGCCGGTGAGAACCTGCGCATATGGGATAGCCTCAAACGCGAGCCGAAGCAGCCCAATGTGCGTGCGGTGACGGATTTCTTGGCCCACATTGACACCATGATCGCGCTGGCGCAGGACCTGCCCAATACTGAGGCCATCGCCGCAACCAAGCGTGAACAACTCGTTTTGGAGGCGCGTGCCCTGGATGTGGCGGAAATGCGGCGGATCAAGCCACTCAAGCGCCACACCCTCATCGTGCTGCTGATTCAAAGCCAGTTGCAGAAGGCAATGGACGATATC
>NZ_LNCE01000144.1:0-1543 GCF_001445815.1 Janthinobacterium sp. Ant5-2-1
GAACTCGCCGGAGTCTTTGAATTACTTCGAGCAGAGCTTGTATCTGGGGTGGCTCAAGTCGGCCAAGGGCCATTGCGACTGGGCCAAGGCTTACAAGGACGACGCCAGTGCGCAGCCGCGCACCAACTGCGCCATGCCGATCTACAAGGACAACGAGTTGTACGGCGTGTCCACCATCGATGTCACGCTGGGCTTTTTCAACCGCCTGGTGGCCGACATGGAGAAAACGATCCACGGCCAGATCCTGATCGTCGAACGCGACGGCAAGATTATCAGCAACAGTACGTATATCAAGGACGAGATCGTACTCAAGAAAGTCGAGGATCTGGCGTCCAGTTCGCCGATGGTGGCGGAAATCGGCCGCCTGCTGCCCAAGCTCGATGCGCAGGGCGTGGCCGAATCGGAGTATCGCAGCGACGGCACGCCCCACACGCTGTTCCTGAAGGCGATACCGGGCAGTCCTTGGGTGCTGGCGACCGGTTTGCCGACCAGCCAGCTGACCGAGCAAAGCGACCGTATCTTGAGCAAGCTGGGCATGGTGCAGATCCCCATCGCCTTGCTGCTGCTGGCCATGTTCATCGGCATCATCCGCCTGTTCATGGGGCGCCTGGGTGTACTCAAGAGTAACATCGACGCGCTGTCGGCCGGCGACGCCGACCTGACGCGGCGCCTGCCGGGCGGCGGCGGCAGCGAGTTCAACGATGTGGCAGCCAGCTTCAACGCCTTCATCGAACGGCTGCAGCAGATGATGCGCGAAATCGGCACCAGCACGGCGTCGATCGCGCTCGCTTCGCGTGAAATCGCCAGCGGCAACCAGGATCTGTCGGCCCGTACCGAAAGCCAGGCCAGCGCGCTCGAGCAGACCGCCGCGTCGATGGAGGAGTTGACCGGCACCGTCAGGCAGAACGTCAGCAGCGGCCAGGAGGCCAACCGGCTGGCGCTGGACGCCTCGAAGGTGGCGGCGCGGGGCGGCGCGGTGGTGACGCAGGTGGTCGAGACGATGGGCGCGATCGAACACTCGTCGAAGAAAATCGCCGACATTATCAGCGTCATCGACGGGATCGCGTTCCAGACCAACATCCTGGCGTTGAACGCGGCCGTCGAGGCGGCCCGGGCCGGCGAACAGGGCCGCGGCTTTGCCGTGGTGGCGTCCGAGGTACGCAACCTGGCGCACCGCTCGGCCACGGCGGCCAAGGAGATCGGCGCGCTGATCGTTGAATCGGTGCACAACGTCAACGCCGGTACCAAGCTGGTCGACCAGGCTGGCGCCACCATGCAGGACATCGTCGCCGGCACCGACAAGGTTGCCAACATCATCGGCGAGATCCTGCTGGCCAGCCAGGAGCAGGAAACGGGCATCGGCCAGGTCAACCAGGCCATCGTCCAGCTCGACGACACCACCCAGCAAAATGCCGCGCTGGTGGAGCAGGCGGCAGCGGCAGCCCATTCGATGCAGGAGCAGACGGCCAAGCTCGAACAGATCATCGGCGCATTCAAGCTGTAGCGCGCCGCGCACGGACATTAAAAAAGCCGCCCGGTTCAG
>NZ_LNCE01000145.1:0-2593 GCF_001445815.1 Janthinobacterium sp. Ant5-2-1
GGTAATCCCCCCGCCAAATGATCGCGTTTAAAAGTAGAATTTTCCAAATTCAGATTTTTGAAAGTTCTACATGAAGACGTCCCGTTTTACCGATAGCCAGATCATCGCCATCCTCAAGCAAGCCGAGGGCGGCTCACCAGTCCCTGAGCTGTGCCGCGAGCACGGCATCAGCAATGCCACGTTCTATAAATGGCGCTCCAAGTTCGGCGGCATGGACGCCTCGCTGATGGCCCGCATGAAGGAACTGGAGGAAGAAAATCGGCGCCTGAAGAAGATGTATGCCGAAGAGCGCTTGAAGGCCGAGATCGTCGCGGAGGCCCTGACAAAAAAATGGTAGCGCCATCTCAGCGGCGGGAGATGGCGCAATGGGCCGTGGCCCAGCGTTCAGCCACCATAGGACTGGCCTGCCAGGCGTTCGGCATCAGCCAGACCTGCTATCGCTATCGTGCCAAGCTCGACGCAGAAAATGCTGTCGTGGCTGACTGGCTGATACGCCTGACCAACAACCAGCGCAACTGGGGCTTCGGCCTGTGCTTCCTGTATTTGCGCAATGTGAAGGGGTTTAAATGGAACCACAAGCGCGTCTACAGGATCTATCGCGAACTGGAACTGAACCTGCGGATCAAGCCACGCCATCGGCTGGTGCGGGAAAAGCCGCTGCCGCTGGCCGTGCCTACACAGATCAACGACACCTGGTCGATGGACTTCATGCATGACCAACTGGCCGACGGCAGAAGCATCCGATTGTTTAATGTGATCGACGACTACAACCGTGAGGGACTCGGCATCGAGGTCGATTTCTCCTTGCCGTCCGAACGCGTCATCCGCTCCCTCGACAGGATCATCGAATGGCGTGGCAAACCCCAGGTCATTCGCTGCGATAACGGCCCGGAGTACATCAGCGCCGTGACGCTGACCTGGGCCGCCAAACGCGGCATTCGCATCGACTTCATCCAGCCTGGACAGCCGCAGCAGAATGCTTATGTCGAGCGCTATAACCGCACGGTGCGCTACGACTGGTTGGCCCATCACCTGTTTGAAACACTCGATGAGATCCAGGATTTTGCAACCCGCTGGCTGTGGACTTACAATCACGACCGGCCCAACATGGCACTTGGCGGCATCACACCAAAACAGAAGCTTGCCTTGGCCGCTTAACCTCTACTTTTAGCGCGCTCTAAAAATGGGGGGATTACCGCTGTGAACGTTGAGAGAGCGCCCATTCCGACTCAAACATGTTGAAGATGGTATCTTCAAGGGTCGCACCGCTATCAATGGCTCGTGTCAATTCACTATCGCTGAGACAGCACGATCTATGGGCTTTTGCCATCGCGGCGTTGAGCATCGCTCCACCGGCATTTGTGTTGATTTCGATGAGCGCCAAGGTATCGTCGTGGATGTGGAAGTCATAGCCAAAAAATACTCCTTTTGCATCATCAGGATTATGCTTGGCAATGTCAGGAGCATCAGTCAGAACGCGCGCACGATACGATGGCAGCGATATTACGGATTCAATCGCTGCAATAACGTCCGCAATACGTTTGCTTTGGCGATACGAGACAAAAATAGGCCGCGCAGAAAATAGATAGGGACACCGCTCCTCGATCAACTCGTGCAATCCGTCCATGCCCGGTTCGCTAGAAAGCGCTATTTTCAATGCGGAGCTATCCAAACTGGTGCAGAAACAGTCTCTATTGAGGCGTGCAGCCGGAAGAAAATTCAATTCTTCGTTGCTAAGCAAGCAGCCATTATTCGATGCAGCTTTCACTATCGCAGGTATATTCATGTTTGCTTCCACAAGAATGTCGCTCGGTGCCACAGTCAGCGGTTAAGGCCGACCGGTACCGCGCAACCGGAGTGCATTGGTAATGACAGACACGGAACTCAGGCTCATCGCTAACGCGGCGATCATCGGCGATAGCAGTTGGCCAGTAAATGGATACAGCACACCGGCAGCCAGGGGAATGCCCAAGGCATTGTAGACAAACGCGAAGCCCAGGTTCTGCCACATATTTCGAACAGTATCGACCGAGATTCGACGGGCAAGGGCAATCCCACGCAGATCTCCTTTTACTAGAGCGACGTGAGCGCTATTGATAGCCACGTCTGTTCCTGTACCCATGGCAATACCAACATTGGCCTTCGCCAGTGCGGGGGCATCATTGATTCCATCGCCGGCCATTGCGACCACCTTGCCTTGCTTTTGCAGTTTTTCTACCAAGGCCAACTTGTCCTGTGGTTTCACCTCGCCGTAGAACTCCGTGATGCCCAGCCTTTCGGCTACGGACTTCGCAGTGGTGACGCCATCGCCAGTGGCCATGATTACGGTCAGCCCTTCAGCGCGCAAGCCTTCTATGGCCTCATGCGTCGTTGCCTTGATGGGATCCGACACCGCAATCAGTCCAGCCAAAACGTCGTCAGAGGATAGATACATGACGCTAGCACCTTCTGTCCGCAGGCGTTCAGCGACCTCAGCAAGCGGCCTCCAATCGACTTTGTCAGCATCCATCAGCGCGGTGTTGCCCAGTGCGATGTGCACCCCGCCAAGCGTGCCGCGCACGCCAATACCGCTGGCAGACTCAAAACTGTCAGG
>NZ_LNCE01000146.1:0-711 GCF_001445815.1 Janthinobacterium sp. Ant5-2-1
GAGGCCATGCGGCGCGACTTCCTGCAATCGGGCTTTGTCACCGAGGACAGCGAATTGTTCCTCATCGAAGACAAGGCCCAGCACATCATCGGCACGATCACGCACTTCAAGAGCCGCACGCCAGCCTCGCGCGAGATCGGCTACCGCCTGTTCGACCGGCAGCGGGACGGGCGCGGCTACATCAGCGAAGCGACGCACCTGGTGGTCGATTACCTGTTCAACGCCTATACGTATCATCGGCTGGAGCTGCTGATGGACCCGCTGAACATCGGCTCCGAGCGCATCGCGCAAAAGAACGGCTTTACCGAGGAAGGCTTGATGCGCCAGGCGTTTTTTATCAATGGCGCGATGCGCGATGTCAAAATGTACAGCCTGCTGCGGCCCGAATGGCAGGCGCGCCTGCGCTGACTTGTTACCATCGGGGCAGGAGTGTAAGAAGTTGTATTAGACGTGGAACAAGCTGGTGACAGCAGCTATAGTCCAGTCCATGCAGATCATTGTGATCTCGCCGGAATGGAAGGAAATGCCATGTTGAACAAGAAACTCCTGGGTGCGGTAATGGTAGCGGCAGTGGCTGTGTCTTCGGCCGCAGTCGCCGGTGACCGCGACTTCAATACCGTTGCAGGCGCCGTTGTCGGAGCGGCCATTGGCAACAGCACCGGCGGGCGCAATGGCGCGATCGTTGGTGGCGTGCTTGGCGCCGCCGTCGGC
>NZ_LNCE01000147.1:0-906 GCF_001445815.1 Janthinobacterium sp. Ant5-2-1
TTCCAGTTCCATCGCCAGCTTGAACAGCGGGTCGTCTTGCAGACCCAGTTCTTGCAGCACTTCGTAGCAGGTTTCACGCATCAGCTTGGCGCGTGGATCGAAGTTCTTGTACACGCGGTGGCCAAAGCCCATCAGCTTGACGCCGGAGTTCTTGTCCTTGACTTGCGCGATGAAGGCAGGGATGTTCTCGACGGTGCCGATTTCTTTCAGCATGTTCAGTGCCGCTTCGTTGGCGCCGCCGTGAGCAGGACCCCACAGGCAGGCGATACCGGCAGCGATACAGGCGAACGGGTTGGCGCCCGACGAACCGGCCAGACGGACGGTCGATGTCGATGCGTTTTGCTCGTGGTCCGCGTGCAGGATCAGGATGCGGTCCAGTGCGCGCACCAGCACGTCATTGACCTTGTACTCTTCGCACGGGTTGGCGAACATCATGTGCATGAAGTTGGCGCTGTACGACAGGTCGTTGCGTGGGTACACGAACGGCTGGCCGACCGAGTACTTGTAGGTCATGGCGACCAGGGTTGGCATCTTGGCGATCAGGCGGATGGCCGACACTTCGCGGTGACGCGGGTCGTTGATGTCCAGCGAGTCATGGTAGAACGATGCCAGCGCGCCGACGGTGCCCACCAGGACCGACATCGGATGCGCGTCGCGGCGGAAGCCACGGAAGAAGAATTGCATCTGTTCGTGCACCATCGTGTGCTTGGTGACGGTGTCGACGAACTTGGCTTTCTGCGCCGCGTTCGGCAGTTCGCCGTTCAGCAGCAGGTAGCACGATTCCATGAAGTCGGCGTTGACGGCCAACTGTTCGATCGGGTAACCACGGTACAGCAGCTCGCCCTTGTCGCCGTCGATGTAGGTGATCGACGAGTTGCAGGCGGCCGTCGACATAAAGCCTGGGTC
>NZ_LNCE01000148.1:0-8874 GCF_001445815.1 Janthinobacterium sp. Ant5-2-1
ATAAAGAAAATTATAAAGAGACAACTGAATCATGATGCATTGATTGAAAATTGTTTTCAATAAAATTCCCGCAAGGAAACAATTTTTAACTTAATTACAATTTATAAAACAATGACAGCTACCACACGACCTGTTCCGCTGCCATGAAATATGGCCGTAAAAGATACAAGGTTTGAGATCGAGCGCCATTTTGATAGACTACATTGACAACCTAATACATTTCCATGTTTTTGGTTATTAAATTAATTTACCAATAAGTTAAAAAATTTACACGAAATCGTTCTATCTAGAATTATGAGGACTTGGTTTGGTCCGACAATCCTGCGCAATAGGAAATTTAAATCTCTTTTTTAGCAGTTCACACTGAAGTTTATAAGGTTTAGCAAGTAATCATGAAAGTTATCGAAGGAATTTTTCTACAAGAGGTAAAGTGGTACTGTGGTAGCAAGGCGGAAAAGTATTTTCTCACTATTTCTGATGCACTTGCACTGTTAGCCGCATTCTGGTTTGCCAGCCTGTGGACACTTGACGCTTCCGGACTCAATAATTGGGGCTTGGATACATCACGATTGCTCAGTTACTGCCTGCTCTCGCTGATTACCTTGAGCATCTTCAAATTGAAGGGACATCATGTCAAACGCCGGCCATATTCTAACGAAATCAAGGAAGTCCTGAAAGTTGTCATGGTCATGGGTTTGATCGATGCAGCACTGGTGTTCCTGGGCAAACGTGAATCTTCGCGCGCAGCCCTTCTCGCTACCTGGTTGATCGTGCCCTGCTGCGTTTTGCTGCTGCGCGGAATCGTCAAGTATCTGCTGATGAAAGTGGGTGGATGGATACGTCCCATGGTCATCATTGGCTGGGGCGAGAATGCCTTACAGACCGCCCGTGCCTTCGATGAAGAAGCACTGATGGGTTATCGTCTGATAGCTTTCCTGATTCCCCAGGGGCAGGAATGTTTTGAACATGGCTATCTCAATCGCAATCGCCAAGCCGTACCGTGCATTGCATTGGGAGAAGATCCGGAACAGACGATCAAAATGCTGGGAGATCCGCACGCCGTCGTTGCCCTCGAGCAGGGTGGTATTGATGCCTATCAGGGCATGATTCAACAAATCAGCCGCCGCGTAGAAAACATGCAAGTGGTACCTGCTGTACGTGGGCTTCCCCTGTACGGCATGGAAGTCAATCATTTCTTCACACATGAAGTCTTGTTGTTGACAATGCGCAATAACTTGGCACGGCCAGGCTTGCAATTTATTAAGCGCTGCTTTGACCTGACAGCATCAATCGCTGTAATAATTATCGGTTCCCCCATTTTGCTTTGGATAGCCGCGAAAGTACTGGCATCGGGTCGTCCCGTTTTCTATGGTCACAAACGCGTCGGCCAAAATGGCAAGCATTTCCTTTGCTACAAATTCCGCACGATGGCAGTGAATGCCGATGTACTGCTGAAAGAATTGCTGGAGCGCGATCCGGAAGCACGCGCCGAATGGGATCGCGATTTCAAGCTAAAAAATGACCCGCGCATCACGCCAATCGGTCATTTCCTGCGAAAAACCAGCTTGGATGAATTGCCTCAATTGTGGAATGTGCTCAAAGGCGAAATGAGCTTGGTTGGTCCTCGCCCCGTAGTTGATGCCGAGTTGGAACGCTATGGCAACCAGGTCGACTACTATCTGGAAGCAAAACCAGGTGTGACAGGATTATGGCAAGTCAGCGGCAGAAACGATGTCAGCTACGATACGCGCGTTTATCTCGATGCATGGTATGTCAAGAACTGGTCTTTATTCAATGACATCGTAATCTTGCTGAAAACGGTTAAGGTCATCTTCAAGAAAGATGGCGCGTATTAAACCGATGCATCATCGGTCTCAGTAACTGACGGAGCCGGCCAGACTGGCTCCCAGAGTGTGCCGCATTACTGATATAGCACCACGCTGTCTGGATACAGATAGCGCGGGCCAGCTTCTACAAAAGCCCCGGCACAAACCGGGCACACGGGGCTTGCACGAGCTACTCGACGAAGAGCAGCCAATCCCGGCACGTGGATGTACAACGTTCAACCGCATCACATTGTATCCAAGGGGACGGCTTCCCGTGCCCCGCTTTCCATCCCCGAACATATCGACACGCTTTGAAGAGCCCCCTTATGGTCGCGGTATCTCCACGCGCAGTATGCCGCACTCAGTACAGCTACCGACGACACGCCATCATGTAGCGTTTTGCGTCGACAATCATGCCATGGGAAACAGCCCAACTGCCGCTCCATGACGAAGGGTGGTCATTTTTCAGCAGTCGTGCAGTGAGATATTCCGGCAGCGTAAACTTTAACTTGCCGCTATTTCTTTTCCAGTTTCTCATATGAAAGATTAGCAATGAGAATTGCGATTGCCATATAGGCAAGCAGACCTATGCTGCCGGCGAATGTGGGCAATGAAAGGAAGCTTTCGCCATCATGTTGAATGAATTGACTTGCCCCGACAACAGCATGCAGTATCTTCGCAAAGATTACCGAGAAAATGAAGTGCCACAGATAAAGTGAATATGATATGTCACCAAGAAACATCATACCCCGCTGCGGAGCGGTGATATATGAATTAAATCTGACCAAAAATACAATTATCAAGCAAAATAACAGGAATACTTTGATATCTGTCTGAAATTGCAAGAAAAACATTGTACCGAACATCAGTGCGAAGAATCCCGCCAGCCAGACAAGGCCCTTTTCTTTATATGCCAGATGTACCAGGCAGATCAGTACTCCCGTGTAGAAGCCGGCAATACAGCGCACCAATGCTCCCATGCCCGAGACCACATTAAACGAGGAGTTACTTGATTCGAAAGTAATAAGTGCGGCGCCAGAGATAGCCATTGCCATCAAAATTCGAAGGTAACGGTTCTTCACAGCAAGGAACGACAGTGCGAATATGAAATATGTCCACACTTCGACCATGATGCTCCAAGCGATGGGATTTGCCTTAAATATACCATCCTCGTACAAGAAATCCAGAGCAAACACATAGCGAAACGATGATAGCGAGATGTCATGCAGCGATATCGGATCCTTCTTGGCTGCATAAAAAACACAAAATGCAATTAACCATACTGCGCCAGATAAATAATATACCTTGGCTAGCCGAAAAAAACGCTTCTTGATAAAACTGGAAAAATCGGAAATATTATTCAGAAACGACTCATATCGCAGGCAAATTACAAAACCTGACAGGATGAAAAATAAATCGACACACAGGTACAAATTGCGCACAATAGGATTAAACGCCAGTGGCCAGGTCCAGTAGGCGTGCAGAATCACCACCATCAAAGCCGCGATGCCTCGGATTACATGAAGTCCAGGAAACCACATATTTATTTTCTATCCATTAAAAAACAATTCAAATCATCCGCACTCGGCAAGTATATTGAAAACTTACTGAGCACCTTGGATATGATTTTCAAGGCAATCCGCGACATCTTGTTCTTATACAGTGCTAGCAGGCCGGGAACGCGTATCACACGAGGAAAATAATCCTCAATATCCTGCAGTGCATAACACTCTAGCGTTTTATTATATTTTGATGAAGCACCCTCGACTATTTTTTGCCGGAGTTCATCAACATTTCCTATCGCAATTTTTTTGCACTCTGCAGGCAAAATAACGGCCTTGCTATTTTTGAAAATATCATGCCATCCGCCAAACTCACGAATATTCCCCAAGCGAATAATTACCGATAAAATATCCGTCCGGCTCTGCAAAATCTGTTCAGCGAGGCGTTTCCTTTGAGTATATGGTCCTTGGCTGGGGAAAATTGTCGACTCCGGGAATGCCGCAGAAATGGAAGAAATCAGAACAATTCTGGTATTCGAGTTCGGAGGTATGCGCGAGAGCAAGTCGATAAATGCAGAACGAGTATTCTCTATCGAAGGCGGATCAGAAAATATCACTATCATTCCGTCCAATACCTCGGGTAACTTCCCGCTACCGGTGGGGCGCAACGTAAAATGGCCTCCTGGGGCATTTAAAGCGACCAGGGATGCGAGCCTGGAATTGGCTCCAACAATCTTAAGTTCTTCGATACTCATAGACTTTCCTTATAATTTTCGAGCAACCGCGGCATAACCTGCGGCAAGAGAAACAATCCCTTGGTTATACACACTGGTAAAAGAAAACCTGGAACAGTCTGCAATAATTATTTTGTCGAGTATCCCATTCTCATCGTCCTTCAAATTCGATCCGGTTCCCACGAACTGAGCGCCAGAAATGACCGAATCGCTAATTTGTGCCTGATCGAATGGAGCGTGGACAGCGCTATCCATGCCCAAGATGCTGCACATACCACTCCAGGCTTGCTCGATCGCCCGTACGATATCGGCTCTCGGAGTATTCAAGGCAACTCTATCCGGCAAGATGCGTCCTTCATGTGAACGCAATGATACGGTGGCATGCACTAAACTATGCTCAAGTGGCAATTCAATACCCCATAGGTACGCCACCATTTCGAGTCCTGTCATCGGATTTTTTGCCAAGAGAAGAAGCTTATCTGTACGCGATAAAGCATTAACGCCGATGAATTTTCCGAATCGTCGTCCTGAACGGGGAAAATCCGGATTACTGACGCGTCGGAACGAGAAGAGGACATCTGCCATTTTGCTATCGCTAATTTTTACGGAAAATTTCATGCTCGTATGATATTTTCCACCATCCGATTTCACGGCTTCATTGGACAAATTGGCAACCCGCTTGGAGGGCACAACCCCTGCAAATACGTGGTAATGATCAGAGAAAGCCAGCGATGGCAGTTTCAACAACTTCCTGAGCAGAATTCCTGACCCTAATACCCCGGCAGCTAGAATCAGGCGGCCAACGTGGAACACTTTGAAACCGGCCTCTCCTGCACATAAGACCTCAAGGCGGCCATTTATCTCCCGGATATCGACCACCGCATATGGCGCTAATTGATAACGCTTGAAATGCTTGCCCACCGCGTAAAAATCATCAGCAGTCAGCTCATAACGGCTTCTTGGCACATAAATCTGGCGCAACGGACTTTCCGGCACGTCGCGGTTAGACTCACTGACCTTGACAACATGAGAGAGGGCCCTGAACAGTTGATTGGAGTGGCCCGAAGCCGCGGTCAATACACGATCCAGATGCGGTAAGAGATCCGTGGCATTTTCAATGCCATCTTCCGGGCAAAGCATTTCATCGTGACGATTTGGCACAAAAAGTCCCCCATGCCACAACTTGGTCGTACCACCGGCCCCAAATGCTCTAACTTGCGGCAAACCCAGTTCTGCGGCAATGCTGGGTGATCCAAATCCTCCATCCAGCCAGGAGCCTGATCCAAGTTTACTGAGCAGCGCTCCTGACACCTGAATAACGGATGCCGTCTTCTCTTTGCTCAACCCGCATAGGGCGGCAAATGCAGCAGGTCCGGCACCTACAATCATATAATCAGCTTCTTGCATTTTTTTTTGCCCAAATCAATGACATAAAGTAGAAAAATGGAAATATGAATGCCGCCCAGATAAGCTCGATCTTAACAAAAGCAGCCAGCAGCATAATGCTATTCAGTCCCAATATCAGAAACAATCTATATCCCCTGCTATTAAGCAAGCCTTTCAGACCGGATAGACAGGATAGCCAAAAAGAGTACGGCAGCGTAAAGCAAAGGACAACAAAAAGCTGCAGTGGTATATTGGGAGAACCATACGCGACTAATGGCACAAGAAATACACCGAGCGCCGTGCTGAAAAGTGCCGCATATTTTATCAATTTCGTCAGGCGGTCTGAATGAATCACCAGAATTACATTATAAGCAGCGCTTGACAATTGGGATGCAAGAACAAAAATAGGGTCGATTGCTCCGGAAGGAAATGGAAAAGCAAATGGCAATCTAAAGAAATAATTTGAAAAAGTAATAGGGTAGCCGAATTTTATGCCATTAAAGAAGTTGCGACCGGCATGGCTTGTCCGGTTTTCTTCCTTCATACTGCGCAAAGTCGTCGCGACACCAATTTTCTGAAGGAAAAATATGCACAGTGCCTTGCATGGGATTTCAAGCAGGGAAAAAATCAGGACAAACAAAATACTATTCGTCGCAAGCCATAAAAATACCGACGCCAACGCAGCCAGATGAAACGAAATTTCAATTTTTGCCAACTGAGAAAATTTTAGACGCGGGAAGAAATGGCTATAAAATGGAATCAAAGTGGCAGAAAGAAGGGCGGATAACGCGATAAAAATTGACTGAACAACACTTGCCTTCATCAAGTATAAAACCAGAATCGTGAGCGCCGCCACCGGCAATGAAAACTGTAATCGCGAGGCGGAGACTTTTATGGCGTCTTGAAAGTTCTGCTCCTTTTTGTACAACCCATCAGTTGGAAAAATGACATTATAGACTTCCACACAAATGACATAACGGCTCAATACCATCACATAAGTGATAGCATCCGGCATGCTGAGCCATCGAATGGAAATCAGTAATAGTATCGGTCTGAGGATACCAACAACGCGAAATATTAACGGATACATTACAGAAACTCTTTATAAAGAATTTCAGTTCTGCGAATCTGGAGGTCCTGAGAATAATTTTGTGCCGTCAATCTGCCTTGATGTACACGCGCTGTGATAGGCAAGCCGTCGCGGATCAGAGGCACGATGCGGGCCGCGCACTCTTCCGGCAGGTGGAACAGTACGCCAGGAGTGCCATCGAGTATCAAGGCTCGTGTACCGGGTGTGTTGCGCAACACCAGCTGGCAGCCGGCGATACCCGCCTTGATGGAGGCGACACTAAAGCCCTCATATTGCGAGGTCGCTAAAAATATCTGGCTTTGGGACAATACCTGCTCGACTTCATGTTCGCTCACATATCCCAGCCAGGTAACTTTATCACTCAGCCCTGCACGTCCTGCTGCACCAAGCCAGGCGATCCTGGCATTGGGTAGTTGTTGCAATACAAGTTCAGCGATATTGGAGAACTGCTCCAGATCTTTCTGTTCGCTGTCGCGTCCTATACCAATGATGTCGTATGTGAATCCAGCATTTTTTTGCAGCAGCTCCTCAAAGACGCGGATAACCCGATCCGGCACTCCGTTGGGAATAGTGATCACGCGAGTTTTTCCGCCAAAATATGCCGCTTCATCTTTGGAGCAAGCAATCACGCAACGGGCAAGCATAGAGGTGATTTTTTCCAGTCGTCGAATGATACGCAACTTCATGCTAGGAGCTGGCATCATCATCGGCGAAGCATGCGGAGAATAAATCACCGGCAGTTTGAGCCCGAGCGCCGCCAGTACGCCCAGCAGACCTGCATATGACGAATGCAAATGGATGATTTTGGGATCAAATTCCTTGATCCTGGCCCTTAATACGAGAAGAAACTTGAAAAATTTAATTGGATGAAATGTTCTCTCATAATCAGGGATGCAGGTGCACAAATGGCGCTGATTCAAATCGGCACGCAACTCCCCCAAAAATAGCGCCTGAGATCCATCGCGGCTCAACAACGTGTCAATGACAGCAGGAACGCCTCCATCGAGACAATCTGAAACATGCAAAATTTCTGTTCTATTCATAAACACTTAAATTTTATCAACCAAGGCAACTGTACAAACCGGCAGGGTCTGGAAGACCTATCACACGGTTAAAATTTCTAAAAAACAAAAATATAGCCGATCGGCAATGTATTTTGACACAGGAGAACTAGTTTCTGAAATTTCCCGCTGGATCAACGGAAAATTTCTGCTACGTCGTATATCTGAAATATGCGATGATGTAGAAACGGACATTCGATGATTTCGGCGACGGAACTGCCAAATACACCAAGAGCACTGCCATAATCAATATGGCAATGCCTTTTTAGTCGACGTGATTCTTAAAAAAATTATGCCAGTCGCAATTTGCAAAGCATGAAACGTATCGTACTGACAAACATGCCGACAGCATATGCGGCGCCTTTGCCAGAAATGAATGCATAAGATTGAATGGCGAGCACACCGAGAATTTTATTTTTCTTTCCAGAACTCATCGCATTACCATGCAGGCGATAAATATAGTAATTATCCTGAAAAAAAGCAGGAGCGCCAAAGGTGCTTCTGAGGCGAATACTTAGCTCGTAGTCTTCCGCATACCCCCCCCACTTATAGCCTCCGACCTGAATGAATTTATCACGCGGTATTACCAGCGTTGCCCCCGTATATGGATGCTTATACCAGAGTGCAGCGTTCGGCTGTTTGGACAGGCGCGCCGACATACTGGGCTGCAATGGATTACCCTCGGCATCTATATTTTTGGTGCCGCTATAGGCGTAGACTTCTTTGCGCAGTATGCCGGTGGAGATCTCAGCCATTAGTCGCTGCACATACGAACGCTCAAGAATGTCATCAGAATCAAAGAAGGTGATGAATTTAGCACTTGCCGACTCGACACCTCTATTACGGGCATACCCAAGGCCGCCCAATGCCGCATGTATAACCTTATCAAAATTGTCCGCAATACTTTGTCGCGGAATATATCCACCATTAGTGACAAGGATCTTCTCTACAGGAATATCTTTACAGGCCGCAGATAAGGAATCAAATGCAGCATCCATGAATGGGTTGTCACTGTTCATGCAGACTATTATTGAAATTAATGGCGCTTGGTGAATCACGTAATGCCCTTCCAATAAAATAGGCAGTTAAAATTTCGAAACCGGTAAATTGAATAAAATTGACCATCGCAATGGACAGCAAACAAACATACAGGCCAATATCATGTTTTTTCTTGGCCGACTTGATTGCATTGATCATTAACAAGACATAAGAAAACAATCCCAAAACTCCCATTTCGACCAGAATTTGAAGATAGACATTATGAAAATTATCTTC
>NZ_LNCE01000149.1:0-1552 GCF_001445815.1 Janthinobacterium sp. Ant5-2-1
CGATCGTATCCATTCAGGTGCTTACCCGATCACGCCATGACTTAATCTTTCCGTTGCCTGCGGTAGTTGCATTAAGTCGCTACTGTCAGTATTTCCAAGAAGAGATTACTAATATGGTGTATTTTTCAAAAGGTCATCTAGTTCCTTGAAGCGTCCCTTGACACGATCAACGCTGTATTCATACATGAGGGAATTGTGAGCAAATTGGGCCCGTTCAACATCCATATCAACGGTGTTTCCATCAATGCTACCTTGGGCTGGAATACGAAATTGCAGGGAAACGTCATCTTTTGACTTTCCTGTTTTTAAGGCCTTCTCAATGTCAATATCTACCGCCACATATCCAGGCGTATCGGCATTCGCGATATTGGATGCGAGAAGTTCTTGACGGTACGCCCGCAGTCCGAGCGCACGTTCATTGATACTCACCTGCTGCCAAATCTTAGCAGCGGTCAAATTCAATGGAAGGTCAAACTGTGTGTGTTGAATAGTTGCCACTGGAGGCAAGGCCATTGCCACTATTGGCGTCGATCCTAGTGCATTAGCTAATGTGGCAGAAAACATTTGCCCTGCCGTCTTGCCTTCCGCGCTGGTGCTACCCTTAACTGTGAGCCCGATAGATGCCTGGATCGATTCAATTTTATTCATGGATTCCTCCCTCATTGACATTCGATTTCTGACGTTTCAGAGAGCTGGTCGGATAGAGTAACTAACTAACCTGTTCGCTTTAAGGATCAAACACGTCTCAATCGTGATGGGAACTAGCTCTAGTCGCGATAGAGCTGATTTCATTCGCAGTGCGCTCGTCGTCCAAACTATAAACAGGTGCAAAACCACCTCCAGGGGTGCGAAAGTTGGTGGTTTGCCCCTGATACATCCTGGCCGCGGTCCACTGCACCTTTCCGTCATAAACATAGACTCGAAGGTCGAATTTCAGCGAGCTAGGATTATCGGTGGAACCGATCGAGCGCTCACCGGGTATGACGAGGGCCTGAGCGACGTAGTCACCAGCCAGAATGTCCTGCCATACCCGTTTGGTGATCTTTTCACCACGGTACGTGGCTCGCCCCCCGTAACCTGCAACAGGTTTAAAAAACAACTTTCGGCGCTCCGTCCACAAGCGGTCCGCATCGGAGGCCGTCACAATCTGCGTTCGCGGTATGCTCTTGAGCAGAATATCTTGCACGGCGGGGGCTACGCCAAGCGCTACGAGCTCTTTCTTATCCGATAGCAGAACCAGATTTGCCTTATTTGCATAGAGGGTATGCGCTTGGGGGTGCGGCGTTAGCACGATTGCGCTTTCTAGATACGCCGAACGCAATGGGAGACACTGGGGCGACTCAAGCATGAAATCGGTCAGCCGGTTATAGACCAAGTCGATAGCAAGATCCCCATGACGTAAAACGCCATCACGATAGGTAAGGTCCGATGGTGAGGCAATAACGGCCTCTATGCCGTGGCGTTCGAACAAGCGTCGAAAAAGAACAAACTCGGGATAGAGATACTGCTGCTCTGGATGATCGTCAACTATCGCGACTGTCCGAAGTGGCTG
>NZ_LNCE01000015.1:0-49738 GCF_001445815.1 Janthinobacterium sp. Ant5-2-1
AAATTAAAAATGCTTCCCAAAGCCACTCAAGATAAGATCATCTCCAAATATTGCTATGTGCGTCCGCCTGCACCTGTGGCAAGGCCTGGTGCATCAACGAAAAATCGGCTAAGTTCGCAAGCAAAAAAGGGAGAGTAAAATTCATTCTGGGCTTATTGAAAATATAATATTTTTGGTGTAGCCCTGTTATTTTCACACCCGAAACTCTTGAGAGTAGAAGTACTAAAAGTATTTTCCTGCCCCATCCATCATTTGACATAATATAAATTATGCGAAGTGTAGTGCCAGTGCGAAAAATTCCCCTTTTTCCTCATTATGAAAATCGCAATAGCGATTTACCATCTTTGTCCCTTCATTTTCCAGACCTACGCATGAGATTTCCGAACCTTCGTTACGGCAACCCCACCGAGTTTGCACACTACGCCATGGGCATCCCACTTAAAGACCTGGCGCGCACCCTGCGCCGCGACGAGCGCACCGTGCGCGATTGGCTCAGCGCAAAACAGCGCCTTCCTTGGTGGGTTCCTGAGTACATGCGCCTGCGCCAGATGGAGCAAGCCGACATTCGGCGCCAGATGAACATGACAGCCCTTGGCCCGCGCCTGGGTATCGTGCGCGGCAACGTAATCGAACTGGCCACACGAAGGCCAAAAAAAGAGCCGCAAGTTACAGACTTGCGGCTCGATGACTTCGACCAGGTACAGATCGCCCTTTGAACATCCATCTAAGCTCGACGGACAATCGCTTGATTTATTGCTTCGACCACCTCGCTGACGAACGGCTTTACCTTGCTTTTCAAGGCACGGTGCTCGCCGGAAGCGCTTGCAAGCGTGACCGTATAGTGAGTTCGTTGAAGACACATCCAGATTAGCCCCGGAAGCAAGATAATGGCCCAGTGCCAGATAGACAGGTTTGCCAAGTTCTTACCACTTGTGAGCGCCAAAAATTCAAAAATTATGAGCGCAGCAGGCAAGAATCTATTCGGCTTTTTCACCCCGAGCTTGACCGATGTAATGCCACTTATTGCATGAGTTTCGCCATCGACCATGAAACGGGCATTTGTTACGGTCACTCTGTCATTCGTGTAATACGTGGTTTCTACTGCGCCGCTCATTGTTTCTCCCAAGAAATGAGATTCAATGTTATCAAGAATTCCCGATTCGGCCTAGCTCTTGTACGCCATCGGATAGCGATCATTCAGCACGTTGGCCGCCTTGTGCTGCTTGTACATGAAGTACGCGGCCACGGCGGCGGCCAGGACCAGCATGTGTTTCTGGCTCAGGCCGCTCATGCTTTGGCACCTTCACGGATGGCGCCGGCCAGCGCACCGGCCACGCCCGCCAAGCCTTGCGCGCAGATATGGAACGGCGGCGGCAGGAACGGCGACACGGACAGCGCCACAGCCGCCACGCCCGCCCAGGTGGACGCCTCTTTAAAACTATCGAAAAATCGTTTCATTTCATCCCTTAATAAATGGTGTTGCCCTTGTCATCCTTGATGGTCAGGCTATTTTGTGTGACGAACTTTTGCAGCTTTGGAAACCTGGATAGGATGAAGGCCGCCACCAGCAGCCCGCCCAGGACGATCAGCGCCTCACGCGCCACTTGCGGCCCCGTAGGGATAATGCTTTTCAGGTTCAAAAGAAACTCCCGATGAATTTTCCAGCTGGGCATGCGAAGCTGGCGTCCCAGGTGCGGCCCTCGGCCAGCGCCTTCTCGCACTCCGTCATATTGGTGCGCGGGATGCCTATTTGATCGCCAATGCCGAGTGCAACACCACCGACAACACCACCAGCCAGATCAGCAGCCGCCTCACCGACAGCGATCCCCACATCCGCAGCCGCACCCTTTTTTTTTACCAGCACCAGAAGCGCCAGGGCCGCCACCGCCACGCCGATCAGCATGTATTTGCTTTCGCCCAACATCAGTTCCACCAGCCTTTCACGTAGATGCTGTCCTTGCCACCGTTGCCCGTGATGGCCGGGCTGGCAATGCTCGACAGGTAGTCCTTGCCGCCATACGTCCAGTCGTTCGTCGTGCCGCTCAGCAGCCCGGCCAGGCCGAACGATCCCAAGGCCGTATTCTGGTCATACGGCGCGCCTTGCATCGGGTTATAGCTTGTGCCGATCTGGCCGTTGAGGATGGGCGACAGCGCGCCAGCGGCGCCGCCCACGGTCTTGCCCGGCTTGAATTGCGTGTACAGCACGTAGCCCAGGCCGACGAGCGCCACGCCCATGACCAAATCTTGAATGTCGCTCTTGTTCATGCCAGTTGGCCCCCTGCGTTGAGATATGCGGTTTGCAGCTTGGCCAGACTGTTCTCGCGCTGGCCGTAGCCTGCGCCTGGGAGACTGGCCCATTCCTTCCTGCACTTTTCGACGGCGGCGGCAAACTCACCGTTCATGGCCAGGCGCAGGCCGCCGCGCTGGCGGATCAGTTCGACGCACGCTTGATCCTGGCTTGCCGGGCTGAAATCTGGCAGGCCCAGCTTTCCCTGCACGCCATCCCACGTGCGGCGGATGATCTGGAAGGCTCCGGCCGCGCTGGAATAGTCGTTGATACTGGGTATCCAGATGAGCTGGCGCGGATGGTCGTGATAGTCGTCAAACAGCGAACCGCCCACGATGGTGCGGTAGCCGTCTGGCCCCGCCGTGCCCTCGCTGACGCGAATCATTTGCATGAACGCGGCCAGGTTGCGGCCCTGCTGTTCTGGTGAAACGCTTGAATTCATATCGGTAAATTCCTGAAAAAGTGCATCGGCCTGATCGAGCAAGTCAGGCGCCTCATAGTTCGCATCGCCCTCGCCCTCCCCGCCCTTCCCTGAATGACGCAGCAGCAGGAATGCGGCTGCTGCCATCATCCCCACAAGCATCAATTTCCTCATGGGTTTCCGATTTCCTTGGCCACGGCATAGGCAATATCGGCATTACCCACTTTGCTTGGATGCACACCATCGTGGTAACGGCCCAGCATCGGCAGGTACAGCTGACTACGCCAGCGGTAGGTTAAATCTTGCAATGGCACATCGTTTTCGACAGCCAACTCATAGCAGTAGCCCCTGAAACGCGCCTGATCCGCCAGCGATGCCGTGCCGGCGTTTGACGGAATGTCCACCATCAGCAGCACGTCTCCGCTGATTTTTGCGGCTGCAATGATGGTTGACATATCGCGCTTATAGTTGACCGGATCGGAGCCTGCCAGGCCCGCCCAGTCATTGATCGTTAGGGCAATAATCGTCAAGTCCGGCGCCACCGCTGGCAACGCGTTTCGGAAATTGTAGGGCGCGTTTCCGGTGGCCCAATGCGAGGCGGTCGAGCCGCTGGCGCCCATGTTCCACACGGAGGTGCGGCAGGTTTCGGCGCGGTAGGCATCAATGCCGACAATCATCAACGTGCCCGGCGTGGACTTGCTGATATCCCAGCGGTTTTGCCCCAGCGGCGCCGTGATAGTGGCCTTCGCAATACCCTCATTGCCATGCGAATTGAACGTGCCGAGATTTACGCCATCTGCATTGACTTCGGTCACAAAATAGCTATAGCCGGGATACGTGATGTAGTAAATGTCGCATGTGTCCGTCGGCTCGTCAGGCTCAAATGACAGCGCAATGCCCGTGCCGCTGTTGGTAGTTTCGTTCTTTAGCGCATGGCCGCCCAGGCAGAAGGTATTGGATATAACCCAGCCGCTGCCCAGCGTGACGCGAGGGTCAAACGTCGGCAGGTTCATGCCCACGAACGAATCGCCCCACACGGAATTGGCGCGGGCATAGCCGTTGTAGCACTTCGTCAGCGCGTCGGCCAGCACGGTCGGCCAGGCATTCTTGCGGGCGTCCGTCTGGCCGTCGCCACCGTTCGAACCCACACCAGCCGGGACGGAGTTGCCGACGATGGCGACATAGGCGCGGCCCGCCCAGGTACGCGACTTGGCCAGCGCAGCCTGCCAGCGCGTGAATTTTCTCGTGCCACCGTTGAACAGGCCGTCGCTTTCGATCCATTCAGCCAGCGTGCGGCCATCTGCCACGCCGATCATTTCGGCGCCAGTATCGGCGGCCAGCATGCCCGGCAGGCCAGGACTCATTGTCGGATACAGTCCGCTCATTATTTCAACCCTTGAATTTGCATCGTTACGTCAGCGGTATCACTGATCGCGTACCACTCGGCGGCGGCGCCATCGTCTTCCACCCACAGGCCACCTGGGCCAATGACAACCGGGCCGTTTTCCAGCGTGACGCCCGCCCCGCCGATCACCACGCTGGCGACAGGGTGCGTGTTGCGAATGCGCAGGCGCTTTTGCGTGGCGTCCGACACCAGCAGGGTGCGCACCAGTCCCACCACAACCGGTGCGAAGTCTGTAATGACGGGCATGGGTGCAGCCTGCACCACGAACGTGACCCCGGCCTTTTGCCGCATGGGCACCGCGTCTGCGTCGCTATTGGTGACGCGGGACTCAAAAACCGCCCCCACCTTTTGCAGCACTGGGACGGCTTCGGCATTGGTATTGCTGATTTTTGTTGAAGTCAGCGACACGGCCATCGGTGCGGCGTTGTTGACGTGGACCTCGAACGTTTCGCCCGGCTTTTGCAGCACGGGGATTGCTTCGGCGTTGGTGTTGTCCACCGTGACGACGCCTAGCACTGGCGCCACCGTTCCGCTGAACAAGACCGGAATTGCCTGTTCTGGCGTGTTATTGACGCGGATGCTGGCCAGGGATACGGGAATCGGCGTTGTGTTGCTGCTTGACGTGAGCGTGACGGGGATCGAGTGCGCCAGGTCATTCACGACGCTGACCCCATCGGGCACGACCACGTTGCCGCCAGCTGTGCCGCCGAGCTGCACATCGTTGATGGACAGGAAGATGCCCACCTCGCAATCGAGCGCCGAGCGCAGCAGCACGCCACCGAAGTCTTCCACCAGGCGGAAACCCGCCTGGCGGCCTGGAATGTAAGGCGATGGCGTGCCCGAGCGCACCAGGGCAATATCCACGCCCTGCCCTGTCGATACGGAATCGACCAGAATCAGGCGCCCCGGAATGTCGACGCGCATTTCAAGGCCCGCCGACAGGCGAATTAACTGGTAGCTCATGCTGCTTTTCCCATCGCTTTGAATGCCACGACCGCGACCAGGGCCAGGCCCACGCCGACGAGTACTTTTTGCTCACCGGCTTTGCTGTTGGTGTAGGCCGTTTCCAGCTTCTGCCCCACGTCGCCGTAGGCATCCTTGACCGACTGCAGCGCGTTTTTCGCTACCGCGTCCGAGCGGGCGCCAGCGGCGGCCAGCTCGTTCGCGGCGCCGGCCGTAATATCCGCGGCGAATTTGAACGCGCCGCCCATGGCGGCGTCGTTCGACTTGAATGCGCTGTCAGATACGGCGTTGGCGAATTTGAAGGAACTGTCCTGTGCGGCGCGCGCCGTATCCAGGCTGTCTTTGACGCTGGCCTTGATCGTGCCGAGCGCGCCCGTGACGGTGGAATCGGCAAATTTCAGGGCGCCATCCGTGATGGCGTTTCCATACTTGAAAGCGCCATCGACCGCGCCGTGGTCGGTTTGGCTGATCGACACGTTACCGATATTGGAGCGGCTGGCCACCAAATTGACCGACTCGCCAGTTCCTGAAATCCGGTTGTCCTGCGATTCCTGGGTCTGTGTTTGACTGGAATCGCTCTTGCTATCGCTTGAACTCATTTGAGGTTTTTTCCCATGCAGTAGGCGTCAAGCACCCAGCCTTGTTTTTTCAATTTTCTGACCAGACCAGGGCGCCGCGTGCGTATCGTCAGCCGATCCGCCCCCACGCCTGCCCCCTGCTGTTCAATGTTTGGCAGGACTGAGGCGACCAGATCGACGCCAGGAAGACCACCAGCAGCCGCCACGACGACGATTTCGCGCCCGTTGGCATGATCCACCGTCCGCAGTGCATAACGCGCCACCACGGCCCCGCAGCACACCACTTCGAATAGCTGGGCGCCGCGCATAGCCGCGTCCATCGAACCCAGCCCGCCGCCCGTTTGCCGGTCAGGCCGGTAAGCGGCAGCGTAGGCGGCCCGCGCCGCGTCATCGAGCACACCAGCGCGGATTACGCCGCCTTCTTCTTGAACAGCGCCCATGCCACCGCTCCCGCAATGGCCAGCATCAGCCAGGTTTTCGACGTCATGCCACTGCTTGCGCCAGCGCCGCTATTGATGATCCAGTCGCCACTGCTGACGCCGCCCGATGCGCCGCCCTGCTCCCCGCCCTTGGCGCCCGACGTTGCAGTCGATGCCATTTGCAGCGGCGGTAGGGATGGCATGGCTGGCGTCATTTCTTCACCAGGAAGATCAAGCCGCCAGCGATGGCCGCCCACAGCAGCAGATTGTTGTTGCGCACCTGCTGTACCGCGACTTGCTGCTGCACGGCCTGTTGCGGCGCGTTGGCCACGGCCGTAAATTGCCGTTGATCGCGGTACATGGCGTAATTGAGCGCCGTGTTCAAGCTGCCCAGGACGAAATTGCCCGCCTTGGAGTCGAAGAAGTCGCCAAAGCCATTGCCTGTCGCCGTGCTGGTTTCCATCGCTGGCGCACCGTAGGACACGTCTTGCACGACCGTGCCGCCTGCGCCCAGCGCGTTATATGGGTCGGAATCGTAGTCACCCGATCCGAAGCCCAAAAAGTTATCAAATTGGCCCATGGCGCCCGCCTTATTTCAGGAGCTTGATGTCTGAAACGTAGTCGATGTACGCTTTCAGGCTGTCCGGCGCGTCCGTCGTGATGCGCAACAGCGCTTCGGTGATACGCGACGTATCCAGCATGTTCATCAGGTTGCCGTCGCCGATGAAGTCCAGGACCAGCAAGTTTGCTTGCGGCACCAGGCGATTGCGCTTTTGCTGGTAGTTCAGTTCGCCCACCTTGGCGCGGATGCGCGGCGTGCCATCGGTGCGCAGTTCGGCGACCGTGATATGGCCCGTGTGGTGCAGCCAGATACGCTTGATCAGACCGCCATTTGCCATCACCGGCAACATGACGTCGTTTTCTCCGATCAGTGTCAGCGGGACATTGAAGTCCTTGCGCTGCAAGACGAACGGGTTTTGCGTGCCATCGCGGTATTCCGCCACCGCCTTGATGTCGCTGCCGGCTGCTGCCGCCTGCTTGATTTCGATTTCGAACGTCAGCGACGCCAGCATGTTGCGCGGCAGCGCGGCCAGGTACTGCGCAGCAGCACCGCCACGGGTGTTAGGCTCCGTAAAGTCGAGCGTGATGACGTTCTCGTCAACGAACAGGCCTTGATAGGCATCGCGCACGCCCAGCAAGGCGCCATCGTCCACGAAGAACGTCACGCCGTTGGCCTTTCCTTCGATACGGCCCACGTTGGCCTTCGTCAGACCGCCCGACAGCATGAAATGCAGCTTGTCGAAAGTGGCGTTGTACGACAGCTTCAGCACCGCCGTAGCGCCTGGCTTGACGTTTTGCAGATCGATCATGCGATCAATATTGGAACTCATATTCTCTTGTCCTGAAGGTGGTGTTGGTGAAAGTTACCGCTGACCGCTTGGCCGGGTTACTGGCCGCCCGGCAGATAGACGCCGACGACGGGGATTTTCACAAACGATTTTTGGATGAAATACACACCGGCGAAAGCAGCCAGGGCGATCAGCGCGGTATGGATGGTGGCCTTGTTCATATTCGGTTCCTATGGGGTTATTTGTTCGGTATTAACAAGCCCCGATGCTGCCCGCCCCACAGGAAACCGGCAATAAGCTGTAACGGATACGGTATCCGTTACCGTTACAGCGGCTTGTTGACGCCGTAGCGGACTGATTTGTCAGGATTTCTATGAAAAAATTGAAGTGGAGGCAGCATAAGCAACTGTTCATGTGGCTTTCGTGCAACTGGTTTCTTTGTTTTGGAGTCCGTTTCGTACACGGTCGGCAATCGCATTACGGACGCCATCACTTTTGCGTCCGGCTCCCAATTCAAGCCGTAACATCGAATCTCAGTGCAGTTGCCCAGGAAGTTCTTGTCCATGTTTGCCGGGCGCTGGGCCACGCCGATTACCGTCAATCCCTTGTGTCTTCCTGCTGTTGACAGTCGTTTCCATGCATCCGGCGCCCAGGACGGCAATGTCACCTCCGACAGTTCCTCAACCAGAACGTGCGCGCCAGGGGTAAGCCAGGCGGCACGACAAAACCAGTCGAATTGCTCCTTTTTTACGTCCACACGACTCGACGCCACAAAGATAATGGCCTTGGTTCCGGCCTTAACTTCCTTGACAAAGTCGGACATTTTTGTTGTCACCACACCGCCGCAAAACGACTCATAGTCGTCGGTTTCTTCCAGCGGCGACCAGATCAGCAGCCGCGTATAAGTGCGCAACAGATCGCCCTTGATGTACGAGCTTTTTCCCGTGCCAGTTGCGCCGATGACGCCGTAAATGCTGGCCTTGTTTTTTGTACCGGCCGTCGCCCGGCCTGCGTTAGGTAGGGTCAACGAAGCCTCCCGGCGCCTGGCCCATTGGATGATCCGCCTTTGGCGTAATATCTTTTTCTTCGCGTGACGGGGCCTTCTCGCGCTCCTTTTCCTCTCGGCGCGCCTTGATCGCCTGATAAGTCGGCACCACCAGCGGCACGGAAGCCACCGCCAAGGCGATTTCAGGGCCGAAGCGCCCAATTACCTCGCCAGCATCCCAGCCGTATTTCTCGGACACCGCAGCCATGCCCACGCCCCATTGATAGCATTTCTCTTCCGTGTAGACGCCAGCCAGTTCCGGCATAGCCATAGACAGCACCTTGCCGAACATGAACGGGATTTGCCCCCAGGTCTGCGCCGGGTCGATGCCTGGCGGTGGCGGCGGATCAATAAAGTCGGCGTCGGCCTGCGCCTGCTCTTGCTCTACGCGGCCTGCTTCCATGGCGATCCGGTCAAACGGATCATTTGGGTCGAGCTTGGGCGGTTCGGCCTGGCTCTCGTTTAAGTCGGCCATTGCCTATCCCTTCGCTAGAATTGGTTGGAGCCAGCCCGCCTTTTTGGCTGGCGGCGGCATTAGAACCGGCTTTTCCTGCACCTTCGGCACAGGAACCAGCACGGGCTCAGGCGCTGTAACGGTAACGGTATCGTCCGTTACCGTTACCGTTACAGCCCGCATGCGCCCCCGCAACTTGCCGTTGCGGAATTCGTTCCGGGTGAAGGTCTGCGCGTTACAGTCGCCGCAATGGATGTAGGCATGGCCGTTCTTGTCTTCCTTCACCTGGGCGTCCGGGAAGTCGCAGACAGGGCATGCCACATGCCCGATTGGAGTTTTTTTCATGATGTACGCGGCCCGCTAGGCCGCGCCCGGTTATTTGCGGCGTTTGACCGGCGCCTTATGGGCCGGTTTGGCTGCTGGTTTGCGGGCGACCGTAGCAGGCTTGGGAGCCTCGTTCACGATCGAGCTTTTCAGATAGTCCGCCCGGTCTTCGGGCGGCACGTAAGGATTGCGGTTGACCATTATTTCGCCACTTTCATCAAGTCTTGCCATTGCAGGTGAATTGCCAGTTTGCGAAAAAACGCTTTCGCCGGGCCTGGCAAGATGAACCCGTACTGCCGGTACAACGCGACGGCCTCGCGCTCAAGCGCCTGGCCCTGTTCGATATTCGTCACTGGTGACGCTCCTCATGTGGTATTTCGATGAATAAATCCGGGTTGAAGTCGCCAAACTTGTCAAAACAGGCGAAATCGCAGTCGGCGTAATAGGCTAAATCGTTGTGCGGCGGGATTTTTTCCGGCCATGGCGCGCCCTCTTCCCAAAATGGTGCGGCGGCAGGCGTACAGTTATTGACAGGACTCCGAGGACTGCGAAGAGCAACAGCAGCCCCCGTGCGGCGCCAGGTGTAGCGTTTAGACGCATAGGTGATGTCTGGCGCCTGGCGGCAATACACGCCCACCGGCACGGGCCTGTCGGCCAGGCCGTAGCGGCCTTCCACGGCCTTGATGGGCGCCGCGACGGCGATGCGATAGGCGCGCCCCTGGTTGACGCCGCCCTGCGCCCGAATGTACGGGGCAAAATCGGCTGGCTTGGTCACTTCCACCACGCCGTCGGCATCGGTGGCCGTTTCGCGCTGGCACGCCGTCCAGGCTTGCACGACGTGCGCTGGCGCGTTGGCGATGCGCTCTTGCTGCACCCGGCGCAGTTCGCGCCATACCGTTACAGGTGGCTGTCCCATGGGCTGAAACTGGCGAATTCCCCACGTAGCCGCCCAGGCCTCGACGCGCTGGGATGGCCGGATGACTTCATCGCCCACCATATCTGTTCGCACCTCGCCGTCGTCGTCCCGGTGCGCGTCCACATGGGCGTCGTCAATATTCTTCCCGACATACTTGGCGATGTAGCCCGCCGCCGTACCCAGCGCCGGATCAATCTGCACGAATTTGACACGATTGGCGCGTGCGCCTGGCTCGTCGCCGTCTTCGGCCAGCGCGTAGGCGGTGAGAGTTTCCGTCACTCGGTCTACCTTGTCGGCTGGTACGAACATGAGAACGTGCCAATGCGGGCAACCGTCGTGATGCGGTTCAGCAATGCGGAAACCGTAGGGGCGCACGCCATCGCGGGAATTCTTCGCCCGCCATGACGTCCATACGTCCATCAGCGCCTGTTGCGCCTCGCGGGGCGTGGCGCCGTTGTATTTGGGGTTCAGGGTTCCGCTCTTGGCCAATACCGCGTGATACTTCGACGGCGCCGTGAGCGTCACGAATAGGCCGACGTGGCCCATTTCCGCCGCCACCTCTTCGCAGCCCGCCATGCGCAGCATCAACTCGCCTCGGCGAATAGATTTGTTGCTTGTGGACTTGGCCGCCAGCGCCGACAGCGCAAATTCCTGGCCGTCTTCGTTCGTCATCGTCATTGCATCGAGCGCCTTGGCATTGCGGCGATTTTGCGCCAGGCGGCGCTTGACCGTCTCGTCGCTGCAATAGGCGCCAGCGCGCACCGACACAAAGCCCAGGCGGATAGCGGCATGCTCAAAGGCGCGACCATGCACGCGGCGCAAGCTCTTGCGCCACCACCCGGCATCGTTGCAGCGGTAGATGAATTGCTTGTCGTCGGACTCGTCCGGCACTTCCATACCGCGATCCGTGACCATCCAGGCCAGGCGTGCGCGCAAGGCTTTCAGGTCGTGAATGGTGGCGGCCTGGCTGATGCAGTCGTTTGCGTAGCGTTCAGCCAAGATGCAGATTTGTGCGTCCGTAGCGTCCAGCGGTAGCGGCGCGTCTGTCACCTCGTCCAGCAAGGCGGAAAGCTGTTTGTAACGTGCAGGCATGGCGCCAATGGCGCCCTCTTGCGCCGCATGCAGTTCCTTGTAGGCGCGTGCGGCCCAGCGTGCAGGCAAGCCCTTGACCGTGCGTATGCCGTTTTCTTGCTGGATTGTCGGCATCAGTGCAACACCGTTGTACGAGGCTCAGTGTCCCGCATGCAATTTTCAGCCATGGACAGGTGCACCATCATGGATTGCAGCGCACCAGTGATGCGGGCGCGCTCATTGCGGGAAAATTTTGTTAGGTCGTCTTCGGCCCGCTCGCGTGGCATTTCTGCAAAGGCCAGCACCAGACGGCGCACCTGCGCGGGCAGCAGGAGCCAGATGGTAATGCGCGCCTCTTCCACTTTTTCAGCGGCAACCAGCGCGGCGACTTCGGCAGGGGCAGTAATAACGCGCATTATCGTTTCCTCAGCAATTGAGTGCGGATCAGATGCGCGACAACGGCGCTTTGCTGTTTGTCTTTGAATTTGAGCCAGGCCATGAAATCGGCGTGCAGCGCCTCAGGCAGTTGCACGGTCATGACCACGAGGCCATTGCGCGCCACGTAGGCGCGCTGCCGGGCGGCGGCGTTTGCGTAAATGGCTTTGCGCCCACGCTTTTTCGTCACCATTGGCGGTTTGATGCCGGGCAACTCAAGCGTTTGAGTGTCGTCCGCCGTTCTCATTTCTGCTCAGCAAATGAAAACGTGACTGTTTTGTAAGATTCTGTAACGCTCAAGATGGCCTCCTCAGGCTGGTTTCGTTCCTCAGGCGAGAGTGCCGGGCGGGCGGCTGGGCCGCTAGTTGCCTGAGGAGGGACGGAATAATCCGCCCGACAGCACGAAGAATACGCTTCACATGAAACATGTGTCAACGGAAACATGTTTCATGTGTGTAGCTTGTCGCATGACTTCTAAGCGTGTATGTTCACGAAATACTGTGTGTACACACGGCAAAGCCCTGAGGAGGAGCTATGAAAACCACTATTCAATTCCTTGACGCCGTCAAGGAAAAACTCGGCATTGAGTCCGATTACGCCCTGGCTAAGCGCCTTGGTTTCTCGCTGTCCACGGTCAGCAATTACCGGACAGGCCGCCGCGTGCTTGATGACGACGCCGCGCTGACTATCGCCCTGGCACTTGATGTCCATCCGTTCACAGTGATTGCATCCGTGAATGCGGAACGTGCAAAAACGCCCGAGCAGCGTGCGCGCTGGTCGGGCGTCATGGAAAAATTCTCACTGTCTTTTAATTTACTGTTATTGGGCGCCAGCCCGCGCCAAGCCTCGTTCTTGACGCGCTGATAACAGTTTTTGCGCTGGCACTACACTCTATAAATTATGCGAAGTTATGGCTGGGTTTGAGAAAACCTCCATTTTACCAACGCCCCAATCGCAAACGCGATTTCCCCTATCTGCGCTGCCTCTGTCGCTGCCGCTTGAACAAGCCACATGAAATACGGCTTGTCCCCGTCCGTGTTTGGTTTGTTCACGCCCAGGTTGGCGTGCAGGTGCAATTCTGGCGCTTCGATGATGCTGACGATCAAGTCTGCCACGCTCTTGCGCGACACCACGGTGCCTTGAATGGCGCATGGCGTGTCGTCAGTTCGTAGTCGACTTCGTCTTCGTTCGTCATCCAGGCTGGGTGCACGATCGTGTATGCCAGGCCCGATGCTTCGATGGCGTCGGCGGCGCGGCGGAATGGTTTCAGGTGTTCCGCCAGCCTGGCATTGTTCCACTCGCCAAATTTGCCAGGAACTTCATCGTAGATGCCCATCGACAGTACGAAAATTAGCCGCTCGACATGCGAGGCCTGCATAGCGGCAATAATGCTGTTGGCCTGGTCTTCCATATCGTCGCCGACCAGATTGGCGTAGATCAGGTCGTGACCGGGCATAGTTTGCCGCAACAATGCCTGGTCCAATACGTCACCGGCCAGCACACAGGCGTTTGCCGGAACTGGCGTAAGCAGCTTGGCGGGATTGCGCAACAACAACGTCAAAGCAATGTCTTCACGGCCCGCCAAGGCGCGAATGACCCACTGCGCCCCTTGTCCGCCTGCACCCAGTATCACTATCTTTTTCATATTCTTGCTTTCGTATCGGCACGGTGCCATGCAAGAAGTTACAGGCTTTATTTGACAGAAGGAACGCATGCGCTTGAAAAGCAAGCCCCGTGATGCGTGCCAGCACATCGCCTTGGCTCGCGGTAAATTGCCGTCGGAAACCAGCTTCCACTGCCAGCAATATTAGAAAAATAAATAATGAAATCAGCTATTTGCGAATTACTTTCAATAAGAATTCTCAACACCGAATTCCGATGGTTCGACTGTGGCTTTGACGCAGATGCTGCTGGACTTGTGGCGCGTGCCGTATGCCGTATTACGCCAGGAAACAACGCCGTAGCCGCTATGAGATTCCTCCCTTCCCCGCCCTGCTCCCGCCGCCGTTCCGGACACCATACCAGCGCATTGGAAAACAGCTACTGGTATGGTACGCATCGACCATCGTCTGGGGTAAGGCGGCAACTGGTATTGTGATTTTGCGCAAAGAATAAAACCAGTTGACTACCACCTGTAATGCTTGCACTCTGAAAAATCGGACGGTGTCCAGCCGGCCGGCAAAAAAATATACTAGGAGACGCAATGAACCGGACAGTCATGAATACCCTCATCATTACCCTCTTCGGGGGAACGTTGGCAGCCTGCGGCGGTGGCAGCGAAGGATCCAGCGCAGGTGCAAGCCAACTGCTGGCCGGCGCCACGCAAGCGGTCGCCTGCTACGCGCCGTGGAACAGCGGCATGGCCTACAACGGTGGCGGCCAGGCCAGCTACAACAACGTCAATTACACGGCCAACTGGTGGACGCAAGGCAATAACCCGTCGACCAGCAACGGCGGCGCCGGCAGCGGCCAGCCCTGGACGGCAGTGGGAGACTGCGGCACGCCGACACCAACTCCTACGCCAACTCCGACACCCACGCCTACCCCAACACCCACGCCGACTCCCACCCCGACACCGACGCCAACACCTACCCCGACTCCAACACCGACACCGACGCCTACCCCCACAGGCCTGGCGAAACATGCGCTGATCGGCTACTGGCACAACTTCACCAACCCCAGCGGCGCGACGTATCCGATCAGCCAGGTCAGCGATGACTGGGACGTGATCGTCGTGTCGTTCGGCGACAATGCGGGCGGCGGCAATGTCAGCCTGACCATCGATCCGGGCGCGGGTACGGAAGCGCAATTCATCGCCGACGTGGCCGCCAAGCGTGCGAAAGGCAAGAAAGTCATCCTGTCGCTGGGCGGGCAAAATGGCTCCGTTTCCGTCGGCAACACGGCCGAAGCGACGAATTTCACCAACAGCCTGTACGCCATCATCACCAAATATGGTTTCGACGGCATCGACCTGGACCTGGAAAACGGCGTGGCGCAAGGCGCGGCCATCCAGACATATTTACCGATCGCAGTGAAAAACCTGAAAGCCAAGGTCGGCAACAGCTTTTACCTGTCGATGGCGCCGGAATGGGTGTATGTGGAAGGGGGGTACACGAGCTATGGCAGCATCTGGGGCGCCTACATTCCCATCATCAACGCCCTGCGCAGCGAGCTGACGGTGCTGCACCCGCAGTATTACAACAATGGCGATATCTATACACCGTACGCGACGGGCGCCATCAAGGCGGGCTCGGCCGACCAGCTGGTGGCCACGGCGCGCATGCTGATCGAAGGTTTCAATTACGGCAGCAATACCTTCGCGGGCCTGCGTCCGGACCAGGTGGGCTTTGGCGTGCCGTCGGGGCGCAGCTCGGCCGGCTCGGGTTTCACGACAAATGCCGACGTCAGCAACGCCCTCAATTGCCTGACGCGCTTACTCAACTGCGGCACCATCAAGCCGCTGCAGGCGTATCCGGACTTCCGTGGCGTCATGACGTGGTCGATCAACTGGGACCGCCACGACAACTATAATTTCTCCGTGCCCACGAAGACCGTGCTGAAAACCTTGCCGTAACAGCCTTGACCCCACTGCGCATGCGAGCTTTGCCGCTTACATGCGCAGCAGGGCCGCGCCCAGCAAGCGTATGTGCAGCGCCATGCCCTGGCGTAGCGCCTCCCCTCCCCCTTGTCTGTGCTTGACGCCGTCCATGGTGGCCACCAGCAAGCCGGCCACTTGCGCGGCAGTCGCGTCGACCCGGCGCAGCGCGATGTCTCCCCCAAAGCAGGGGCAATTGATATTTCTCAACCCATAGCTTAAATCTATTAGTCCAGTTGAAATATTTTGCTTTCTTTTGTAAATGAGAATCGTTACTATCTGAATCAAGGATAAGCGAATTCAACAGAAAGGAGCATCCCTTGTTCACAGCCATCAAAACATTCAGCCAGGTCTGCACGCACATGTCGATCGCCTTCGGCCTCGCCTATTTGCTGACGGGTTCCCTGGCACTCGGTGGCTTGGCAGCCATCATCGAGCCGGTCATCAACGTTGCCTTGCTGCCATGGCACGAAAAAGCCTGGCATGCGATACGCCGCCGCTACGCCGCCAGCCGCCTGGGCTTTGCCGCGCTGGCCGGTGAAAAGCTCAGCCAGACGGCACTGCACATGGGCGTGGCTTTCAGTGTCATGTACTGGGCCACGGGTTCCATGGCCTTCGGCGGCTTGCTGGCCGTGGTCGAACCGATCTGCAACGTGATCGTCCTGCCCTTCCATGATCGGCTGTGGGAAAGAGCCCGCTTCCGTTTGGAAAGCCGTGGCGCGGCGCCGCTGGCGACGCTACCCACCTGATATTTTTCACCCAAGAACAAGGACTGGGGTCGGACCCGGCAGGTCCGACCCCAGCTTCTTGCCGCTGGCCAAAGCCGGTATGGTGGCCGGTTTAGGCCGTCCGCAAAGCATGCCTACACATTGCCCGCCCACACGTGAGGCCTCCTTTTCCCCCACGGCGCCGCCCGCTCCAGCTGTCCCGCCAGGCGCAGCAAGATCCCATCGTTCGCATAGCCAGCCATGAACTGCATGCCGATCGGCAATCCGTCTGCGGACTGCGCCAGCGGCACGGACATGGCCGGCAAGCCGGCCACGTTCGCCAGCGGCGTGTACGGCGAATGCTCGAACAGGCGCGCCGTCCAGCCAACACCGTCAAGTTTTTCCTCCTTTTCGCCATAGCGCCCCAGCTGCCACGGCACATCCGGCATGGTGGGCGTCAGCAGCACGTCGTACCGGCCGAACAAGGCGCCGGCCTGGCGCGTGACCGTGTTGCGCACGTCGAGGGCGGCCACGAAATCGACGGCCGAGACCGTCTTGCCATGGCGGTAGCAAGCCAGGGTCGCCGCTTCCAGGGTGTCGCGCGACACGGTGCGCCCACTCTCTTGCGCCAAGGCGTCTATCCACGGCACCAGGTTCGCGCACCAGATGCTGGCGTTGGCGTGCACGAACGCTTCCCATGACACGCCCAGCGCGGGCGGGACTTCTTCCACGTGGTGGCCCAGGCTTTCCAGCAGGCGCACGGTAGCATCGAGCGCGGCATCGATGGCGGGCACGGGATGGGCGCCATTGCAGGCGGCGCGCTGCACGGCGATGCGCAGCTTGCCCGGCGCCACGCTCACTTGCGACAGCCAGCTGTGGTCGGGCGCAGCCGTCACATACGGCTCGCCCGGCAGTATTTCTTGCACCGCATCAAGCAAGGCGGCGCTGTCACGCACCGTGCGGCTCACCCCCAGTTGCACGCCCAGGCCACTGAAGATTTCGTCCATGGCCGGGCCGTTCGACACCCGTCCCCGGCTCGGTTTCAAGCCGAACAGGCCCGTCGACGCGGCCGGCACGCGGATGGAACCGGCCGCATCCGTCGCATGGGCCAGCGGCACGATTCCGGCCGCCACGGCCGCCGCCGCGCCGCCGCTGGAGCCGCCCGCGCTCAGTGCCAGGTTCCAGGGATTGCGCGTGGCGCCGTACAGCACGGGTTCCGTGGTGGTGGCAAAGGCCATTTCGGGCGTACTCGTGCGGCCGAAGGTGACGAATCCCGCCTGGCGGAACTGCGTCATCAGGTGCGAGTCCAACGCGGCGACGTGGCCAGCGCCCAGGCGGCTGCCCGCTTCGCTGCGCTGGCCCGCCATGGTGACGGCCACGTCCTTGATCAGGAAGGGTACGCCGGCGAACGGCGCCGCGTGGTCAATGGCCGCCACATCCGCCGGCCACAGCTCGACCACGGCATTGATGTGCGGGTTGACGACGACGCAGGCGCGCATGGCCGCATCGTGCAATTCGACGGCAGAAACGGCGCCATCACGCAGCAGCTGGGCCAGTCCTAAGCCATCAAAGCTTGTATATTCATGGAGTTGCATCAGTTAGTTCCTGTAAAAGATGAAGAGTGAAAATCACAGGAACCACTGTAGGGCTTGCGCTATCATAGTGGAAATGAATAATTGATATACAAGGTATAGCCATGAACAATTTGCGCAAGCTGGATCTGAACCTGCTGCTGACCCTGAATGCCCTGTTGATCGAGCGCAACGTGACGCGGGCGGCCGCGCGGCTGCACCTGAGCCAGCCTTCCGTCAGCGTGCAGCTGGGCAAGCTACGCGCCGCCTTCGACGATCCGCTGCTGCTGCCCGGCCCACGCGGCATGCTGCCCACGGCCCGCGCGCTGGCCCTGTTCGCGCCCTTGCAAGCCGTGCTGGCCCAGCTGGAGCAAGTCTTGCAGCCGGAACAGGCCTTCGATCCGGCCACGGCCGAGGTACGCTGGAACCTGACGGCGGCCGACGCCACCGAATATGCGATCCTGCTGCCCATGCTGCCCGCCCTGCGCGCGCAGGCGCCGTTGTCGCGCATGGCCGTGTTCGAGGCCGTGCCGGCGCGCATGGCGCAAGACCTGGAAAGCGGCCAGGTCGACCTGGGCTTTTTGGCGCAGGAAGAAGCGCCGCCCGGCTTGCGCCACCGCACCCTGTTTACCGAGCACTACGTGCTGGCGGGGCACCGCGACCACCCGCAGCTGCAAGCGCCGCCCGACCTCGATCAATTTTGCGCGCTGGAATTCATCGTCGTCTCGCCCAACGGCGGCGGTTTCCGCAGCAACGTCGATACGGCGCTGGAATTGCTGGGCCGAACGCGCAAGGTGGTGCTGTCCGTGCCGCATTTCCTCATCGTCCCGCCCTTGCTGGCCGCCTCCGACATGGTGGCCCTGCTGCCATCGCACCTGCTGAAAAACGCGCTGGGCGGCTTGCGCACGTGGGAGCCGCCCGTCAGCCTGCCCGACTACGAGATGGCCATGGTCTGGCACGAGCGCATGCACCTGGACCCGGCGCACCGCTGGCTGCGCGAGCGCATCATGGCGGCCCTGTGAGTTATCTGTAAAAGACCCCACCCGCCTGTGATACGCTGCTCGCTTCACGACACAGGAGCCACGCATGCGCACCGACGCCGTCCGCCAGCAGGCAGCCCCATCCGACACCTGGCTGGGCAAGCTGGGCCCCGGCCTGATCACGGGTGCGGCCGATGACGACCCCAGCGGCATCGCCACGTATTCGCAGGCGGGCGCCCAGTTCGGCTTCGGCATGTTGTGGACCGTGTGCCTGACGTTCCCCCTGATGCTAGGCATCCAGGTCATCAGCGCCAAGATTGGCAGGGTCAGCGGCCACGGGCTGGCGACGAATATCCGCCGCCACTATCCCCGTTCCCTGCTGTACGCCATCGTCGGCTTGCTGCTGCTGGCCAATGTCATCAATATCGCGGCCGACGTGGCCGCCATGGGCGATGCCCTCACCCTGATCATCGGCGGTCCCACGCACCTGTACGCCGTCGGTTTCGGTCTGCTGTCCTTGCTGCTGCAAGTATTCATTCCCTATCAACAATATGTGCGCATCCTGAAATGGCTGACCCTGGGCTTGCTGGCCTATGTGGCCACAGTGCTGACGATCCACATTCCGTGGCGCGAAGTGGCGCTGCGCACCGTCTGGCCCCATTTCACCTGGTCGGCCGCCTCGGTCACCATGATCGTGGCCGTGTTCGGCACGACGATCAGCCCCTACTTGTTTTTCTGGCAGGCATCGCAGGAAGTGGAAGACTTGCAGGCGGATGCTGGCGCACGAGCCTTGCGCCGCGCGCCGGAACAGGCGCCACGGCAATTCCAGCGCATCAAGATGGACACGGCCATCGGCATGGGCTTTTCCAATCTGGTGGCGTTTTTCATCATGCTGACTACGGCCGTGACCCTGGGCGCGCAAGGCATCACGCATATCGATACGTCCGCCCAGGCCGCATCCGCCCTGCGCCCCATCGCCGGCGAGTTCGCTTTTGCCCTGTTCAGCCTGGGCATCATCGGCACGGGCTTGCTGGCCATTCCCGTGCTGGCCGGCTCGGCCGCCTATGCCATGGCGGGCGCCTTTCACTGGAAAAACAGCCTGGAACTGGCGCCCCGGGCCGCCAAGAAGTTCTACGGCATCATCGTCACGGCCACCGTGATCGGCGCGGCCCTGTGCTTCACGCCGCTCGATCCCATCAAGGCCCTGTACTGGAGCGCCGTCGTCAATGGCGTGATTTCCGTGCCCATCATGGCCCTGATGATGGTGATGGCGTCGCGCACCACCATCATGGGAACGCTTACCATTTCGCGCCGCCTGCGGGCGCTGGGCTGGCTGTCGACCATCGTCATGGCCACGGCCGTGCTGGCCATGTTCGCTACCATGGCCTTCTGATGCCTAGGCCGTCTTCGGCTTGAGCATGCCTTCCACGATGCCCAGCACAGTTTGACGGGGCAGCAAGCGCGGCAGCCAGGCCAGCAGCCGGTTCGGCCGGCCTGCCACGTGGCTGCTGCGGCCCTGGTCCAGCGCGCGCAGCGCTTCATCGACGACGGCTTGCGGATCCATGCGCTTGCCCACGGCCGCTTCCGGCGCGGCCACCACGTCGAAGAAGGCCGTCTCGGTAGCGCCAGGGCACAGGCCCAGCACGCGCACGCCGCGGCTGCGGTTTTCCGCCCACAGCGCTTCCGAGAACGACAGCACGAAAGCCTTGCTGGCGCCATACACGGCCATGTAGGGATCAGGTTGCAGTGCCGCCGTGGAGGCCACGTTAATGATGGCGCCCCGTCCTTTTGCCAGCATGTGCGGCAAGACGCAGTGCGTCATTTCCATGAGCGCCGTGCAATTGACGGTCACTTCGGCCGCCTGGCGCGCCAGGTCGATGCTTTCGAAGCGGCCATGCGTGGCGAAACCCGCGTTATTGATCAGTACGTCGGGCGGCATGCCCAGCGCGCAAGCTTGCGCATGGGCTTGCGCAGCGGCGCCGGGCAGGCTCAGGTCGGCCACCAGCGCATGTGCGCGGATGCCGTGGCGCTGCGAAAGTTCCTTGGCAAGGCTGTCGAGCACGGCGCCGGAACGGGCCAGCAGCAGCAAATGGGCGCCGCGCGCGGCCAGGGTTTCCGCAAAGACGCGGCCGATGCCGGACGAGGCGCCCGTGATAAGCACGGTCTGGTTGGTGTAGTTGAAAGCGGTCATGGCATTGTTGTGGAGTAAATGGAGCGTTTAATGTAAACTGTAGACTTTAGTCCACGGTCAAGGGGAATCGATGCGCATCGGAGAAATCACCCGCCTGACGGGCGTCAGCAAGGACACGGTGCGCTTTTACGAGCGCCAAGGGCTGCTGGACGAAGCCCCGCAGCCGGGCCTGACGAATAACTACAAGGAATATTCGGCGCAAGCCTTGCGGCGCATCGAGCTGATCGGCCACGCCAAGGCGCTGGGTTTTACCTTGAAGGAAATCGCCGACGTGATTGCCGTGTGGCAGGAAAACGCGCTCGACGCGCAGACCAAACGAGCTATGCTGGAAACGAAAATTGCCCAGATCGACGACAAGGCCCGCTCGATGGCCGTGCTGCGCGCCGGCCTCGTCGATGCACTGGCCAAGGTGGAGACGGGCTGCGACGATGTGGCGCCAGTGCATATATACAAGGATAAATACCAGGATAATCAATGAGCAACTATTACACGCGCTACCGCCACCTGGCGATCGAGGGCGCCAAGCCCGCCCCCACGCCGCGGCAGATCGCCGCCATCGAAACCTTGCTCGAAGCGTCCCTGCCGCGCGCCTTCCTGGCGTTCTTGCAAGTGGCCAACGGCGCCTATTTTGACTACACCACTGATGTGCCAGACGGCAATGGCGGCGTGGAAAAAATGGGCTTCAATACCTTCTTCAGCGCGGATGAAGGCGATTTCTGCGATGAGACACTGGTCGGCGAAATCCGCGCCGCGCGCAAGCATACGGACATGCCCGTGCGCATCCTGCCGTTCGCCCGCGATGGCGGCAATTCCATGCTCTACCTGGATATGACGGAAGAAGGCGGCGGCCGGGTGCTGGCCTATGTGCAGGAGTTGCCGGACTGGACGGGCAAGCGCGCCCACGGCCTGATGGAGCTGGCGCCCTCGTTCGACGCCTGGCTGGACAGCCTGTACATCGACCGCGACACGGTGCTCGATGAACTCGAACACAGCGTCTCGGAACCATCGCACCTGGACGCGATGGCGCAGTGGCTCGATATCGGCATGCCAGCCTGGCGCCGCGATGCCGGCATCGCCGCTTTGTATGCCCTTAAACAAGTCGAATTGTGCGCTAACGAACAGGACTAGTCCTACGGGCAGAATCGCGACTGTCCTATGGGTGTGCGCAGGCTGCGGGCTTAACATTGTCATCAGTTTGCAGAAAAAACCACACATGAAAGGACTTGTCATGCCTATCCCTACCACCAGTTCCCGCACGCCCTCCCTGAAAAGCGTGGCCATCGGTGCCGCCGTGGCCTTATTGAGCGGCATCGCCATCAACAGCATCGCCGCTGCCGCGCCGGGCGCGTACGACAAGCAATTCCTCAGCAAGGCCGCCGATGCGGGCAGCACGGAAATTGCCGCTAGTAAAGTGGCGCAAAGCAAGAGCACCAATGCGCAAGTGAAGACATTCGCCGATGCCATGGTCACGGACCATACGAAAGTGGCTGACGAACTGAAACAGCTGGCCAGCAGCAAGCAGATCGAGGTCAGCGACCAGCCTGGCGCCAAGCACAAGGCGCAGATCGACAAGCTGAGCCGCCTGGAAGGCCCGCAGTTCGACAAGGAATATGCGGCCACCATCGGCGTGGCGGCGCACAAGGATGCCGTGAAGCTGTTTACGGACGCCAGCCAAAAGGCCAGCGACCCCGAGATCAAGGCCTTTGCCGCGAAGACCTTGCCAGCGTTGCAACATCACCTGGAAATGGCCAATACCCTGCACTCGGCGGTGGGGAAATAGCCAAGTTGACGGCAATTAGCGGGGATATGCTTGCTGTACGTGCCGTACGGCAAGCATATCTGCTCTTGACATACAATGCGGCAACTTCGTTTTTGGCCATGCCATGACCTCATGCAGCTACTCAAGAAAACCGGCCTGATCGCCGCCGCCTTCCTGCTCATCCTCCTGCTGGCAGGCTGGCTCTTCATCAAGGTCAGCGCGGCGCGCAATGCCACCGTATATGCACAGCAGTGGAACGACCGGGGCACGTGCGTGATCAAGACCTATGTGCCGCACTACGGCAACGGCGTGCCGCAGAACATCGTGCGCGCACTGAGCACGTCCACTTTCTTCCGCGTCTACCACAAAGATGGCACCTTACTGGAAAGCACGGAATGGGTGCTGGACATGCACGAAGACGGCATTCTCGACCATGCGCGCTGGGGCGATAACCAGACCCGCGCCATCTACCCGACGGACCTCGGTGATGAAGGCTGGACCCTGCCTGTATGCGCGTGAGCGGAGAGCGACCATGCAAGAACTAAAACAAAAGGGGCTGCGCGGACCCTGGGTCGACGTGCCGTATGAACCTACGCTCTACCATTTCCTCGGTCCCTTCGACGTGTACGACCGCGAACACATTCTGGGCTTGGAGCTGGACACCTGGGACATGAACGACCCCGTCCAGCGCGCGGCGCTGATACGGCGCCACATCACATCGCAGTACAAGGAGCTGAGCTACCGCCACCGCCATGCGCTGGTGGCCGTGCTGGCGCAGGCGCTGCAAGACCCCGCCTACGATTTCCAGGCCATCCTCGAGCATGACCCCGAGAGCACCTACGCCCTGCCCGCCCGCTGGGACGAGATGGACGACCCGCGCGCCTTTTTCGCGGACATTTACCGGCTGGCGCAGCAGGACTGGCGCGACGACCTGGCGCGCGCGGCGGCGGAAGATCCGGCCAGCTGGTAGCGCGGCGCCAACGCCACACTATCGACACGATAGCTTGCAGGATCTCTTTCCCTCTGTAAACGCGATTGCGGCCGCTTGCACACAGCGTTGCAAAAACGCCCCACTCAAAAAAATACTGTTGCACCAGCGCATGTCTGCTGGCATCGCGCTACCATGAACCGTCGGCACTTCGATAGGCGCCGCCTCACCGCACCGGTTCCCCGCCGGTTTCCCCTGCCGCAATGTGAAGGAGATTCTCATGCCCAAGTTCGCCCCTGCCATCTGCCTGTCGGTCATGCTTGCCGCCGCGACGCTGCCCGGTATCGCCAGCGCTGCCGAAGGCGGCGCCACGCGCGCCGACGCGGAAGCCATGGTCAAGAAAGGCGTGGCCTATATCAAGAGCGCCGGCGACGCCAAGGCGTATGGCGAGATCACGGCCAAGTCGCCGCAATTCATCCTGCACGACCTGTACCTTGTCGTCTACAAACTTGACGGCACGGTTGCCGCGCATGGCGCCAACCCGAAAATGGTCGGCAAGAACTTGATCGAGCTGAAGGATATCGACGGCAAGGCCTTCGTCAAGGAACGGGTCGACTTGGCCAAGAGCAAGGGCACGTTCTGGCAGGAATACAAATTCACGAATCCGGAAACCAAGAAAATTGAACCGAAAGTGATGTACTGCGAAAAGCTGGCTGATTCCGTCGTCTGCGGCGGCATCTACCTGTAGCCAGCCGCTGCGCCGCCAGCGCCGGGATGGCACACCGATCTGTCAACGAATTTCTCAACGAATTTTTCAACGAGATGGGCCGCAATGAAAATCGCACAGAAGATGTTGATCGTCCCGGTGGTCGCGCTGGCCTGCCTGCTGGCCATGGGCGCCTTGTCCTATTTCGCCATGCAGCAAAACGAGCAGCGCATGCACGAATTGAAAGACGTCACCCTGACGGCCGAGCGGCTGGCCAACCAGCAAGCCATTGCCCTGGGCCAGGTGCACGCCGACGTGTACGCGAAGATCGCCATCGCGGCCAGCCTGTCGGACGAGCAGTTCAAGCAGTTCGGCGCGCAAACGGATGGCCAGCTGAACGCCATCGCGCAAGGCTTGAAGGAACTGCAGAAATTCTCGGGCGCCGCCACGGAAGCGGGCCAGGCGCTGCCCGGTGTCGAGCGCTACCGTGCCAGCGTGGCGCAGGCGCTGGACCTGGCGTCCATGGACCCGAATACGGGCGTGGCGGCGATGCAAAATGCCGCCGGACACTACCAGCAAGTACGCGGGCAGCTGCGCCAGGTGCTCCTCAACCTCGACCACCACACGGTCGAGGCCTTGCAGGAGACAAAAAATGCGGGCCAGCGCGCCGGCTGGTTGTCGCTGGGCACCATGGCCATCGGCTTTGCCTTGCTGGCCCTGATCGCCACGTGGGTGGCGCGTTCCGTGGTGGGGCCCATCGACGACGCCTGCCGCGCCGCTGAAAGCCTGGCCGCCGGCGACCTGACCACGCATATCGAAGCCCAGGGCGACGACGAGGTGGGCAAGCTGACCCGGGCCTTGGCCACCGTGCTGAAAAACTGGAACACGTTATTGGGCGACATACGCCAGGCGGGCTCCACCATCACGGTGGAAGCGAGTGAAATTGCGCTGGGCAATGCGGACTTGTCGGCCCGCACCGAGTCGCAAGCCCATTCCTTGCAAGAAACGGCGTCATCCATGCATGCCTTGACCGATACCGTGCGCGAAAACGCCAGCCATGCGCACCAGGCCAACCAGATGGTGCTGTCGACGTCGAACGTGGCGCTCGAGGGCGGCCGCGTCGTGGGCCAGGTGGTCGAGACGATGGGCTCGATCAAGGCCAGTTCCGGGCGCATCGTCGATATCATCGCCGTCATCGACGGCATCGCATTCCAGACGAATATCCTCGCCTTGAACGCGGCCGTGGAAGCGGCGCGCGCGGGCGAACAGGGGCGCGGCTTTGCCGTCGTCGCCACCGAGGTGCGTGGCCTGGCGCAGCGTTCGGCCACGGCGGCCCGCGAAATCAAGCAGCTGATCGAGGATTCCGTGGCCAGGATAGAAACGGGCAGCGAGCTGGCCGACAGCGCCGGGCGCACCATGGGCGATATTGTCGCCTCCGTCCAGCAGGTGACGGAAATCATGAACGACATCACGGCGGCCAGCCAGCGTCAGAGCAAGGGCATCGAAGAGGTCAACAATGCCATCACGGAAATGGATGAATTGACCCAGCGTAATGCCGCCCTCGTCGAACAATCGGCCGCCGCCGCGCAAAGCATGCAGGACCAGGCGCATGATTTATTGCGCGTGGTCGACGCCTTCCGCCTGGGCGATGGCGGCCCGCCGTTGCTGCCGCGTCAGTAACGGTCCGGCATCGCAGCCTTGGCGCAGGCCAGCATTTTCCTGCCGGCATCTGCCAGCGCGGGGTCCGGGTCCGTCAGCAAGACGCTGCCCCGACTGTTCTGATCCTCGAAACTGCCCAGCATGGCCGCATACAGCGAGGCCTGGTCCTGCTTGCGCCAGGTGGCGCTGGACAAATTGCCGGGAGTGACAGGCATGCCGGCGCTGAAGTAGCCATATAGCCCGCCGACCTGTTTCTTGTGCAGCCATTCCATCAATTGCACGATGCGGTACTGTTCCAGCAGGCTCAATTCACTGACATTGACGCTGGACAAGGCGTAATACAGTTCCAATCGGGCCATCCAGTTGCCCTTTTCGCCGGCCGCCACCAGCGCATCCCAGGCGGAACCTGAGCGTATCTTGCGCAGGTCGCCCGGCAATACCATCCACGCCTCGACTGCGCCCTGGTCCGGCACGGGGCCGTAGTCAGCGGGTGCGCGGCAGACGAACTGGCGCGCATCTGGCCCGCCATCCTTGAGCGCGTTGCCAATCTGCGCGGTAATCTTGTCGCCGCTGCGCAGCAGGCGCGTGCCATAACTTTCTATCGTCCAGCTCGGGGGCAGCCGGCCCAGCCAGGCCAGCGCATCGTCGTTGGCGCGGGCCGCCACCGCGTAGGCGGCGATCCTGGCCTGCATCTTGACTTCTTTCTGCTGCTCCGCCAGCTTGCGCGCATCCTGCTCCTCGTCATGGCGGCTCGTGGTCCTGGTCAGTTGCATGCATTGCTGGAAGGCGTCCGGCGCGCCCTGCCAGCATGCGGCGGGGACCTTCAACTGCCAGCGCATGCTGACGGTTTTCAGCATATACGTGTCTTCGCCCTCCTCCCCTTTGACATAGGCGCGGCCGTCGGCCTTCGTCACGCCTTTGGTCAGCTGCTTGCCGCCAGCCGTGCTCCACGTATACGGGTCATCGTCCTGCGGCACGCCGGGCGCGGCGTACAGGGTCAGGTAGTGGCCGGCTGCGGCAGGCACATCGGCCGCATGGCTCAGCGGCGACAGCAGGGATATGGCCAGTAAAGTTCTTCCAGGTCTCGGTATCAGCTTTAGTTTCAGTTTCAGCATGCAGCAATCGTTCAATGCAGTTCCGTATGGCAGGCACAGTCGTGGCCGCTGGCCGCCTCGGACAGGTTTTGCAGGATCGCGCAGTCTTGCGACGGCTGCGGCTGGTCGCACTGGTGGCGCAAGGTCACCAATTGCTGCTGCAATATTTGCAAATTCGCCATTTGCTCGGCAATGCGCAAGATATGGTGGTCGAGCAATTCATTGACGCTCTGGCAGCCTTCGGCCGGGTTGTTCTTAAATTCCAGCAAGGCGCGGATATCCGTCAAGCCGATCTGCAGGGAGCGGCAATGGCGGATGAATTGCAACCGTTCCTGGTGTTCTTCCCGGTACTCGCGGTAGCCGGCGCTGTTGCGGCCAGGTTCCTGCAGCAAGCCCGCCTTTTCATAGTAACGCACGGTTTCCACGTCACAATCTGTCCGTTTGGCCAGTTCTCCGATACGCATGGCATCCCCTTTTCATTCTTTATGCAAATTGCGCTTGACCCTGTAGCGGCTACAGGGTTTCTAATGGAAGCATACACGAAACCGGAAGGACGAATGCGATGCCGCACGATAGCCACGACCACACCCACGAACACAAGCATGACCATGCGCACGACCATGACCATGACCACAAGCATGACCATGCGCCCAAGGCGGCCAGTTGCTGTGCCAGCCAGCATGCGTGCTCGTCCACGCCTGCCGCCCCGTCTGGCCCAGCCCTGCCCAGTACGGCCATCGCCGGCGCCAGCACGGCCAAATACCGCATCGCCAACATGGATTGCCCCACGGAAGAGCGGCTGATCCGCAACAAGCTGAGCAATATGGCAGGCGTCGTGGGCCTCGATTTCAACCTGATGAACCGCGTGCTGGACGTGCACCACACCCTGGCATCGCTGGCCACGGTGGAAGCGGCCCTGCACGGCATCGGCATGCAGGCCATTCCCATGGAGGCGGACGCGCCAGTTGCGCGCGATCCGGACGAGGGCAAGCTGAGCGGCCTGCAAAAAGGCTTGCTGCTCGTCTCCGGCCTCGCTGCCGCAGCCGCCGAAGCGCTGGCCTGGACCACGCATGAAGACAGTTCGCCCCTCGTCATCGCGCTGGCCCTGCTGTCGATCGCCACGGGGGGCTGGCCGACCCTGAAAAAGGGCTGGATTGCCCTGAAAACGTTCACCCTGAACATCAATTTCCTGATGAGCCTGGCAGTTTTCGGCGCCGTCGCCATCGGCCAGTGGCCGGAAGCGGCCATGGTCATCTTCCTGTTTGCCATTGCCGAACTGATCGAAGGTTTGTCGCTGAACCGCGCACGCAATGCCGTGCACAGCCTGATGCAGCTGGCGCCCGACACGGCGACTGTTGCCGACGCGAGCGGCGCCTGGAACCAGGTGAGCGTCGCCACGGTGGCGATCGGCGCCTTGATGCGCGTCAAGCCGGGCGAGCGCATCGCGCTCGATGGCATCGTGCAAAGCGGCGAATCGTCCGTCAACCAGGCGCCGATCACGGGCGAAAGCATGCCGGTGGACAAGTCCGTGGGCGACGTCGTGTATGCGGGCACCATCAATGAACGGGGCTTGCTCGACGTCACCGTCACGGCCAACAGCGGCAACAGCACCCTGGCGAAGATCGTCAAGGTGATCGAGGAAACGCAAGGAAAACAGGCGCCAACGCAGCGCTTTGTCGACAATTTCGCCCGCTACTACACGCCGGCCGTCGTCGTCTTCGCCATTTTAGTGGCCGTGCTGCCGCCGTTGCTGCTGGGCCAGCCGTTCATGGCCTGGGTGTATAAAGCGCTGGTGATGCTGGTGATCGCCTGCCCTTGTGCGCTCGTCATTTCCACGCCGGTCACCGTCGTCAGCGGCCTGACGGCGGCCGCGCGGCGCGGCATTCTGGTCAAAGGCGGGCAATTCCTGGAAACGGGTTATCGCATCAAGGCCATCGCCGTCGACAAGACGGGCACCTTGACCATGGGCAAACCGGCCGTGACGGACGTGGTGGCCATGGAAGGCAACAGCCGCGATGCTATCCTGCTGCTGGCCGCCAGCCTGGACGCCAATTCGGCCCACCCATTGGCCGCCGCCATCGTCAAGGCCGGTCCGCCGGTCGGCAGCCACTTGCCCGTGACCCAGTTTGCCGCCCTGCATGGGCGTGGCGTGCAAGGCACTATCAATGGCCAAACGTATTACCTGGGCAATGCGCGCCTGATGACGGAATTGAAGGTATTGACGCCGGCACTGCAAGCCATCCTGGTGGGCCTGGAACAGCAGGCGTACACGGCCATGGTGCTGGCCACCTCCGCCGGCGCGCTGGGCGTGATCGCCGTGGCCGACGTACTGCGCCCGACGGCGGCGTCCGCCATCGCCAGATTGAATGCGCTGGGTGTCACCACCGTGATGCTGACGGGAGACAATGCGCTGACGGCGCAGCGCATCGGCGCCGAAGTGGGTGTCAGCCTGGTCAAGGCAGAGTTGCTGCCGGAAAACAAACTCGATGAAATCAAGGCCTTGCAGCAGCAGTTCGGCGTGGTGGCCATGCTCGGTGACGGCGTCAACGACGCCCCTGCCCTGGCGCAGGCCGACATCGGCTTTGCCATGGGCGCGGCCGGCAGCGACACGGCCATCGAAACGGCGGACGTGGCCCTGATGGATGATGAACTGGGCAAATTGCCTGAATTCATCAGCCTGAGCCAGCGCACGCGCAGCATCCTCGTGCAAAACATCAGTTTTGCCATCGGCATCAAGGCCGTCTTCTTCGGCCTGGCCCTGGCCAGCATGGCAACCTTGTGGATGGCCGTGTTCGCCGACGTGGGCGCCAGCCTGCTGGTGGTGGCGAACGGCTTGCGTTTGCTGCGCAAGACCAAGCAAGCATAGCCCCACGCAAAGATATTTCCATCTGGACAATTGCTGTAAAAAAAGCTACTTTGGCGGCTGTTCCCTACCGCCGCCAAAGTAGCCGATGACCTTTCTTCCCCGCCTGACCCTGCTGGTCACTCTGCTGGCTGGCTCCTCCCTGCATGCCGAACCGATGTACTTCACCCCCTGTTCCGATACGGCCGCCCCCGGCAGCCTGTGCTCGGGCTTGACCATGCCTGGAAGTTATGACGAGCAAGGCCGCGCCATCGGCGACGCGGATGCCATGCACGTCTTCGTGCGTAAATTTGCCGCCGATGTGCCTGCCGGCAAGCCGGCCAAAGGCACTCTGTGGCTGGTGGCGGGCGGTCCCGGCGAATCGGGCGCCGCGTTCTACAGCCTGCTGCCTACCTTGCGCCGCAGCTTTCCCGGCTTTGAATTCCTGATTCCCGACCACCGCGGCACGGGCCATTCTTCGCGCCTGTGCAAGGTGGAAGAGTCGGAACAAAGTCCCGGCGGCCGCGCCCTGGCCGGGGCCGAATGGGGCAGCTGCTTTGCCGGCATCAACCTGGTGCCGGAATACGCGGGCCAGTTTTCCATCACCATGGCCGCGCGCGACTTGAAAGCCCTGATCGAAGGCGAACAGGGCAAGAAGAAGCCGCCTGTGTATGTATACAGTGTGTCGTATGGCACGCAGCTGGTCTTGCGCGCCTTGCAGCTGGGGCCGCTACCCGTCCAGGGCGTCATCTTCGACTCCTTGGTGCCGCCGCAAACGGATGCCCGCTGGGACTTGAGCCAGCGTTCGCACGTGGTCAACACGGTCGGCATGCAGGTACTGGCCCGCTGCGATGCGGATGCGGCTTGCCACTCTGCACTAGGCGAGCCGGCCGCAACCCTGTACCGCCAGCATGCTGGATAAAATGCAAGCCGATCCCGCCCTGCTGGCGCAAATTCCCGGCAAGAACCTGAAAAACTTCCTTGGAGGCATGCTTGACGTGCCAGCCGCCCGCGCCCGCATCCCGTATCTGCTGCAAGACCTGGACCGGGGCGGCGAGACGGAGCTGGTGTCCGTGCGCGCCACGTTGGCGGACGCGGCGGCCAGCCTGGGCAGCTATCCCCAGTCGCCGCTGTCGATTCCGCTGGTCAGCATCATCAGCAATTCGGAAAACAATCTGCAGCCGTCGTTGCGCCCCGGCTGGACGGTTGCCGACATCGCCCGCGACGAGGCGGATTTGCTGTTTACCAGTCCCCTGCCCCGCATCCTGCTGGGCGGCGGCTTGCCCACCTACCCGCGCGACACTTATTTCGGCGTCTTGCCGGAGAAAATGCCGCCAACTTTGGTACTGCAGGGAACGCTGGACCCGAAGACGCCATACGCGGGCGCGCAGGCGCAAGTGCGGGCTCTGACGCAAAGCAAGGCCGGCAAGGTGGCCCTGTCCAGCGTGCAGAACGCCCCGCATTTCATTTTATGGACGGCGCCCGCCTGCTTTGAACAGGCCAGCACCCGCTTTATTGCCGGCAAGCCGGCGCAGGATTGCACGCTGTAGTTCCACCAACTACTGAGAAGAGGACGAAATGCGCATCACAGGCCTGGCATTGCTGCTGTTATCTTGTTACGGCATGGCGCAAGCGGCGCCGCCCGCCTTCCCGTCCATCTGCGCCTCGCCCGCACAAGCCATCCGCGAACAGGGCTATGTGCCCATCAATGGCATCGAGCAGTGGATCACCATCACGGGCGCCGCCTGCGGCAATCCCGTGATCCTGTTCATTCATGGCGGCCCCGGCAATGCGCTCAGTCCGTACGCGGATGCCATCTACGCCGGCTGGGAACGCCACTACACCCTGGTGCAGTGGGACCAGCGCGGCGCCGGCATGACGTATGCGAAACAGCGGCCGACGGAAGACGTGACCTTGACCGTGGAACAGATGCGCGACGACGGCGTCGCCGTGGCCCGCTATATCGAACGGCATCTGGGCCAGCGGAAAGTCATTTTGATGGGCAGTTCCTGGGGATCGATACTGGGCGTGCACATGGCCAAGGCGCGCCCCGACCTGTTCCACGCGTATATCGGCACGGCGCAGGTAGTCAATGCGCGGGACAATGAAACGGGCATGTACCGGGAAGTGATGGCGCTGGCGCAGGCGGCCGGCGATACGGCCACGGTGGACAAGCTGACGGCGCTCGGTGCGCCGCCATGGACGGACCCGCGCAACTTCGGCATCTTGCGCCGCTTCGACCGCAAATATGAGGGAATGGCAACGGATGCGCCGCCGAAACACTGGTGGCAGCCGGCGCCGTTCTACGCCACGCCGCAAGCGCTGGCCGATGCCGAGGCGGCCGATGACTATTCATACATCCAGTTCATCGGCCTGCGCGGCGATGGCATGTTCGCCAAGGTCGACCTGCCCGCACTGGGCACACGCTTTGACTTGCCCGTGTTTTTCATCATGGGCGAAGCGGACTTGCTGACCTCGCCGGCCATCGCGCGCACATATTTTGACCTCATCACGGCGCCGGCCAAGGATTTTACTGTGGTGAAACGCGCAGGGCACGACCCCAACCAGGTCGTGCTCGACGCCCAGTGGGCGGTCTTGCGCGACAAGGTGGCGCCGTTGCTCAAGCGCTGATCCATCAGACCGAGATCGCCCGGCGCGCCCGCAGATGCAGATGTCGGATGGTGGCCGCGGCCGCCATCAGGATGGCGGAAGCCGTGGCCAGCACGACAATAAATGCCTTGTCGAAAGCCGAGCGGGCCAGTTCCGACACTTGCAGGCCCAGTTCGGCTGGCAATTGCTCGGCAGCCAGCAGCGCCGCATCGAGGGTGTCATGGGCATTCGGCAACAGGCCCGCGCTTTCCGGAATCACCAGGGTGGCGCTGTAGACGGCCGACAGGATGGTGCCCAGCACCGTCACGCCGATCACGGCGCCCAGTTCGTACGACACTTCCTCGATCGAGGCGGCCATGCCGGCTTGCTGCGGCGCCACGTTCAGCATCACGGCGCTGGACGCGGCCGTCATGACGGCGCCCAGGCCCAGGCCCAGAATCACCAGGCTGGCCACTTGCGCCGAGACGGCGGCGTCATGCAGCACCAGATACGATGCCATGCCGATACCGGACAGCAGCAGCGAACCCCACAACACCTTGGCCTTGTCGGCGCGCGGCAGCATGAAACCCGTCAGCGGCCCCGCAAACACGGACGCCAGCGGCAGCGGCAACAACAGCAGACCCGCTTCGAGCGGAGATAATTCACGCACCAGCTGCATGTGCTGGCTCAGCGCCAGTTCCATGCCGATCAGGGCGGCGGACGCCACCATGGCGGCGGCCACGGCGCTGGAAAACGGCAGTTCGCGGAACAGGGCGAAGTCGATCAGCGGCTTGGCTTGCCGCTTCTGGCGGCGCACGAATTTCAGCATGAAGAAGGCGCCCACGGCGAACGAGGCGGCAGCCAGCGCATACGACGGCTGCGACTTGCCCAGTTCCTTGATCGCATACACGCCACCGAGCAGACCCATCATGATTTGCAAGGAACCGGCCAGGTCCCACGGCTTGTCGCGGTTACCGGCCCGTTTCGGCAGGACGACGGCGGCAAGCACCAGGGTCAGCAGCACGATGGGCACGTTGATCAGGAAGACGGAACCCCACCAGTAGTGTTCCATCAGGAAACCGCCGAGCACGGGGCCAAACGCGGCACCACCGGAGGCGATCGCCGCCCACACGCCGATGGCGAACGAGCGCTCGCGGTTATCCGTAAAGGTCAGGCGGATGATGGATAAGGTGGCCGGCATCATCAAGGCGGCGCCGATGGCCAGCAGCACGCGGGCAAAGATCAGCCATTCGGCTGCGGGCGAAAACGCGGCGCACAGCGAGGCGATGCCAAATACGGCCAGGCCGGCAAGGAAAACGGGTTTGTGGCTCAAACGGTCACCGAGGGTGCCGAGGCCGGGCAGCAGACCGGAGACGACCAGCGCGTACACGTTGATGATCCACAGTTTTTGCGAGGAAGTGGCCTGCAAGTCGCGCGTCAGCGCGGGCAAGGCGGTGTAGAGCACGGTCATGTCGACCACGATGAGGAACAAGGCGCTGGAGACGATGGCCAGCGTCAGCCATTTTTTCATTGGATGCATAAACAACTCATGGATTTTATGTAACTTTTAACAACTATCGGTATGGATAAAGCGGGTACTGCGCAAATATTCACGTTCCAGGCTGCCACGGGCCTGGGCTTGTCGGGGGCGGCGGGCGTCAGCCACGGTCGCCATCCTTGTCATCCACAGCAGCCGTTACTGCCGGTACGTCGAGTTCGCGCAGCATGACGACGGACACTTGCTTGAAGCCGCGGCCCTGGAAGAATTTTTGCGCCGTCAGGTTGTGCGCGCCGCATTCGAGGAACAGCCGGGCGATGCCGTGGCTGTGCAGCTCGCTTGCCACCCACTCCACCAGCTGGCTGCCGATGCCGCTGCCGCGCACGGAGGGCAGCAATACCAGGTCATCGAGCGCGGCGAACGATTTCGAGGCGCGCTGGCGCGTGTCGATGGAGACCAAGGCCATGCCGACGATGGCGTCGCCCGACGTGGCGACAGCCAGCAGGGTCGAATCGCCATGCGCCCAGTCATGCGACAGGGCGGCGCGGATTTCGCCGCGTATGACCTCAGGCAAGTCCGCGCGCCAGTTGCCGGGCGCATCGGCGCGTTCGCCCTGCAGCTCCGAATGGGAGATATAGTCGGCGCTGACGTTGTCGAGGTAGAGCTTGCAGAGCGTATCTTCGGCGGTGGCGTCGTGGCACCAGCTGAAGCTGATGGCGGGTGAATTGGCTTGAGCGTTTTTCATGGCGGATCTCGTATTATTGACAATGAAATGCATTTTATGTCGCCCCTGAATGGCATTCAAGTTAAAATCCATCTGTAAAACAGATAGGTGGATGCCATGCAATGGACTTTGGAACAAATGCGCTACTTTGAAGCGGCCGTCGCGGCCGGTTCTTTCTCGGGCGCGGCGCGCCGGCTGGGCCGCGCCCAATCGGTGGTCAGCACCTCGATCGGGCTGCTGGAAGCGGAATTTGGCGTGGAACTGTTTGACCGCTCGCGCCGCAGCGCCGTGCTGACGGAAGCGGGCAAGGTGATGCACCTGGAAGCGTGCGAACTGCTGCGACAGGCCGAGCGATTGCAGCTGCGCGCCCAGTTGCTGAGCGAGGCGCCCGAAGCCCGGCTGACCCTGGCGCTGGACGAAGCCCTGCCCTATCTGGCCATCGGCACCCTGGTCAAGGAACTGGCGGCGCGCTACCCGGCGCTGGAACTGGTGATGCTCAACGCCACAGCGTCGGAAGTGGCGCAATACGTGGAACAGCAGCAAGCCGACGTGGCCTTCCACTTCGACCGCGGCCCGATTTCTCCCGTGCTGGAACAGCAGCACATCGGCAGCGTGGCCCAAGGCGTGTTCGTGGCAAAAGGCCACTCCATGGCGCATGGCCAGGAAGTGAGCCGCAACGAGCTGACCCGCTACCGCCAGCTGATCATGGATTCCGAGCTCAACCGCGAACACGCGTTCAGCCCCGCCGTCTGGTTTTCCGACAGTTTTTACAGTATTGCGGAAATGGTTGCGGATGAATTGGGCTGGGCGATTCTGCCCCTGAACATCGCAAATTACGACAACTACAAAGGGTATCTGCAGGAAGTGCCCTGCCCTGCGCTGGCCTTGTCACGGCTGCCGGTGCGGCGGCTGTCGATTCATGGCAAGAAACTCAGCGAGACGAGTCTGTGGCTGACGATCAGGTTGGCGGAGTTGCTGGCGGATGGGCCGCGGGGGTAAATGTATACAGTCAATGTAAAAATGCTTGGGGTTTTAATGCTCAATAGAAGCCAGCCCCTGATAGCTGATCCGGTACGACAAGGAGCCGGAGTTAAAGGCCGAGGTATGGCACAATCCAGAATGGATTGAACTTGAATTAATGAAAACAGCCGCATGAAATGACAAAACAGGCGCGACATCGTCCATACCAGGAAAATAATGAGTATTAACGCCAAACTGAAAAAACTCGAAGATAAAGCCATGGCCAAAGGCGAGTATGCGGTCGCCGCAGCCGCAGCCCATTTATTACAAGATATAGGCTGCGTGGACAAGCAGATTAACCTGGTTGGGGCGATGCACGAAGTTGGCTACCTGCAAAATTCGTTTTCTCCTTACTGGAAAGAATTCAGAGCTGATGAATCGGCATGGATAGAGCGCTGTTTAACCAGACTTGTCACTGCTGATCATGACTATTGGGCGCTTGCCTCGCTTCTGGGCTGCAATGGCCCAACGACCGTCAGCATCGCCATTGGCCAGGGTTTCAAATCCGCTGCAACAAGGCTCTACGAACGTTTTGACAAACCCAAGGTTCATGTTAGTACTTTATATTTGACAGCCAATGGAAAAGTGCTCCATCCAGTACTGGAAATCGGCTATGACACAACTGAAATGAAAAATGTCGACGTGGGAAGAGCACGGGCGCTTAGTTTGGAAAATGCACAATGGCAACCGGGTGATTGTTTGGGTGTAGGCGCACTGTCACTTTCCATGCAGGCCAAACTTCCGCATGGCGCATGGAGGTCGGTATGGACGGCTTTTGAAACATGGGATGCATAATGCAATGATGAAATGCAAAACAGTCAATGCATGGCTGGAAATGGCGCAAAATGATGAAGTGCTCATTGATCCCGACGATATCAATCACGAAGCGATAAACAATATGTGGAGCTTTTCGCCCACGGACGAGGAAACGCCGCAGATCCATGCGGCCGATATCGTTGAGTTCATTGGTGAGGTGATCGCGGCGCGCCGCAGCGCAGTCAAAGGCGAGGACATGCTGTTCTATTGCTGGCACGATGCGCAATGCCGGCAGTTGCGCTTCAGCCTGGTGTCGCGCTCGCATGGGCGGCTGCCGTTTCGCTGCGAGTTGCACGAAACGCAGGATCTGGCGCTGATCGCCGATCGCGTGGTGAACGTGGACTGGCGCAACGAACATTATATGCAGGCCCCGTCGGAGGACGGCGATGAGCAGGAGCAAGTGCCGTTCGTCCTGCCCGTATTTGTCGTGCCCGTGCCGTAGGAATCAGCGCGGCGCAATCACGCCAGAAAGCGTGCGGGCCGGCAAGCCTCCAGGGCTGACGCGGGCTTGCCAGTGACGATTTCCTCGCTGGCAAGCTGACCCACGATGGCGGCCAGCACCACGCCAGGATGCATGGCGCACACGTACACGCCGCCCACCTGCGGCAAATAGCCGACGATGGGCACGCCGTCAAAGGGCATGGGGCGCAGGCCGACGCGGGCGAATTCTGGCGCGATGGACTCAGCTCCTTTCAGTTCATCGCGGATCGCGCTGGCCGTGCGCAGCGCCATGGCGGCGGGCTGGTTTTCCGGCGCCTCGTCCACATAGTCTTCCGCCGCCAGCATGGTGCCATCTTCGTCTTGCCGCACCTCCATTGCATGGCTGGAAATAATGCCGCGCACCAAGCCGGGCGGCGCCTGGTAGCGCATGAAAATGGCGGGCGAGGCGTCGATGGGCAGGCTGGCGCCCAGCATCTGCGCCAGCGTAGCAGTTCCCGTGCCTGCCGCCAGCACGACCACGTCCGCTTCGATGAGGCCAGCGGCCGTTTCCACGCCAGTCACCCGCGCATCCTGGACCACAAAGCCCAGCACAGGCGTGTGCGTGCGGATGGTCGCGCCCAGCGCCCTGGCCGCTGCCAGCATGGCGCGTGTGGCGGCAACGGCGTTGAGGGCGCCCTGCTCCGGCTCGTGGATGGCCTGTTCCGGCGGCTGCCGCAGGTGCGGTTCAAGCTGGACGATGCGCGAGCGGTCCAGCAATATGGATTCGGGCGACACCCGCCCATCCTGCGTGCCGTATGACAAGGCACCATGCCAGCGCACTTTCAATCCAGGCACCTGCGTTTCCAGTTGGCGCCAGGCCGCGATGGCGCCACCGTGCAGGGCCGCAATGGGGTCTGGCCCGGCGCAGGACGTGTTAATCCACGCAAACGACGTACCCGTCACGCCGGAAGCGATGCCGCCCGCCTCGACCACGGTGACTTTTGTACCCTTGCTGGCCAGGTGGTACGCGAGCGACGCCCCGACGATGCCGGCGCCGATGACGATAATGTGCTGGGGTCTTCCATGATTCATATCTGCCAACTTTGTTTATTTATCACAGGGCAGAGTCTACCCCAGCCGCCCGCAAATCCAGCGCATAGGCATGGCCATCGACAACGCTCCCTTCCACGATGGCAATATCGGGCACGGCCGTACCCTGCACGAAACCGCAGCGTTCCAGTACGCGAATGGAGGCCGCATTGCCGTCGATAGCGTAGGCGCACAGGTGTTGCAGCCGCCATTCCTCTTGCGCCAGAGTGATCAAGTAGCGCAGCGCGGCCGTGGCCAGGCCCTTGCCCGCTTGTTGTTCTCCGATGCGGTAACCGACTTCGGCCACGCCTTGCTGCCGGTCAATGTCCTTGAGATTGGCGCGGCCGATCAATTGTCCGTGTTCGTCGACGATGACGCAGGGGTGCATGCGGCCCTGTGCGTGCTCGTCCAGGAATTGCGCGACGTGCGCCTGGATGCCGTCAGCGCTGTAAAAATCGTCCGGGCGCCGGTCGATATGGCGCTCGAACCAGGCCCGGTTGGCGTGTTCGAAGGCCAGCAAGGGCGCGGCGTCGTCGGAGCGCAGGGTGCGAATGATGTGTGTACTCATGGAAACTCCAGGAAAGGCATGAGTCTAGTGACGCGCTGCCCGGCCCGTCAATCTTGATTCTGCGAATCAATATACAGATACAATCGCCGCCATGAAAAACGACTTATCCGCCCTCGACGCGGCGCGCCTCTTGGGCGTCAGCCTGCCCACCCTGTATTCCTACGTGAGCCGGGGTTTGCTGGCGTCCGTCAGCAATGGCGATTCGCGCAGCAAGCGCTATCCGCAGGAAGACGTGCTGCGCCTGGCGGCGCGCAAGAATGACGCCAAGCGGGGCGGCCAGACGGCCGTGGCCGCCATGCACTGGGGCTTGCCCGTGCTCGAGACGCAGATTTCCCACATTCTCGATGGCCGGCTGCTGTACCGGGGACACGATGCGACGGCGCTGGCCGAGTCCGCGACGCTGGAGACGGCCGCCGGCCTGCTGTGGGACGACTGCACGGGCGACTATTTCCAGCAAGATGCTCCTGCCCTGCCACAGGGATTGGCCAGCGTGCCAGATACGCCGCCGCTGGCGCGCGCCATGCTGGCCATGGCCATGCTGTCGTCCCTGCCTGCGCCTGCTGACATGCTGCAGTCCGGCCCCGCCTTGATGCGATTGTTGGCCGCCGCCCTGCTCCAGACGGCCCCGTCCGCCTTGCCGCTGCACCGGCAGATGGCCCAGGCATGGCAAGCCGACGCAGAACAAACGCAATTGCTGCGCGCGGCCCTCGTGCTGCTGGCCGACCATGAATTGAATGCGTCGACCTTTGCCGTGCGCTGCGTCGCCTCGACGGGCGCCAGCCTGCCAGCCGCGCTGGGGGCAGGGTTGGCTGCCTTGTCCGGCGACAGACACGGCGGCGGCAGCGCAGCGGCCCGGCGTATGTTGACGCAGGCGCTGGCCGCGCCGGACGCCAGGGACGCCATCGGCGCTTTTTACAAGACCATCGCGCCGGAATTCGCCGGCTTTGGCCACCCGCTGTATCCGCGAGGCGACCCACGCGCCGCTTATCTGCTGGACCGTTTGGCAGCGTTGTCGCACGCGCATCCGCAAGTGGCCACCATCCTGTCCGTCTGCGCCACGGCGGGCGAACTGCTCGGTGCGCGTCCGAATGCGGATCTGGCGCTGGCCGCCATGGAACAGGCGTTCGGCTGGCCCGCGGGCGCAGCATTGAGCGTGTTTGCGCTGGCCCGTTCGGCCGGATGGATCGCGCATGCCAACGAGCAAGCCGCCAGCGCGGCGCTGATCCGTCCACGCGCACGCTATATCGGACGCCACCAGAGCGATTAGAAATCGACGCTTGATTTATTACGCATACGTAGTAGTATACTTCGCATGCGTACCAATACCTCTCCTGCTTCAGACGTCCCCGATGCCGCAGCCTGCCCGCTGGGCGAGCGTTCGCCGCGCCTGTTCAATCTGCTCAACCTGGCGCGGCAGAATCTGTTTCGTTCGGCAGACGCCGTCTTCACCAGCGAACTGGGATTTTCCGGCACGCAAGTGGTCGCCCTGTTTGCCCTGAAGGGCGAGGAAGGCTGCCAGCTCAAGGACTTGGGGCGGGCGCTGCAACTGAAGAACTCGGCCGTCACGGGCTTGGTCGCGCGCATGGAAGAAAACGGCCTGATCGTGCGCGGCCAGTCGGCGTTGGACGCGCGCGCCGGCACCCTGCACATGTCGCCCAAGGGCGGCGAGGTGCTGGCCGCTGCCCTGCCCCTGCTCGACAGTTTGAATCAACAACTGAAGCAAGGCTTCAGCGAGGAGGAACTGGCCGTCGTCGCCCGCTTCCTGCTGCATGCCTCGCGCCTGCGTTTTGCGCAGGACGTCTGACCCATCCCCACATCACCACCACAGGAGTTACCCATGCACCCGAAAGACATGACCGGCTTGCAACTGATGCAGGCTTTCGCGCAAGGCCTGTTTCCCCGGCCCGGCATTTCCAAGACCATGCCCATGGACGCGCACACGGTGGAGCATGGCCGTGTCATCTTCACGGCGACGGCAAATGAAACGCACACCAATCCCATGGGCGGCGTGCACGGCGGTTTCGCCGCCACCGTGCTCGACACGGTCACGGGTTGCGCCACGCACACGGTCCTGCCGGCCGGCGAAAGTTACGGCACGACGGACCTGAACATCAAGATGTGCCGTCCCCTGCCCTTCAACGTGACGGTCTACGCGGAAGGCAAAGTCATCAACGCGGGACGCAACCTGGTCATTTCCGAAGGCACGATCCGCGACGAGGCAGGTAAAGTCTACGCCCACGCGACGGCCACCTGCATGATCATCCGTCCCCGGGAGCAAGCCGCCGCATGATACGGCCCGGCAGCAGTGCGGAAGCGGACGGCCAGCCCGTCTTGCTTGCCAAAGGAGCAACAGCACCATACACTGCGCTATTCTGGCTATCCGATATCGGCCATTCGCGCGGCTATAAAACTCGGCAGTGAATCGATGTCACTGCGGCCTTAACTCCAAGGATGACGATGCACAAGATCTGGATTGGCAACATTTCACTCATGCTGGCAATGAGCATTCCGCTGTCTGGCCACGCCGAAGCAACATCCTCGACCGATGCGGCATTCGCCAAACCGCAACTGCGCGTCGACCTCGGCGGTCGCAAACTGCACCTGTACTGCAGCGGTGAGGGAGCCACTACCGTCGTGTTCGACGCCCCATCCGGTGATGGCGGCTGGTCATGGTACAAAGTTCAGCCGGAAGTCGCCAAGCATACTCGCGCCTGCGTGTACGACCGCGCCGGACTCGGTTTCAGCGACCCGGCGCCGCGCCCGAACACTTCCGCAAACGCCGTCGAGGATTTGCATGGGGCGTTGGCTGCCGCCGGGATCAAGCCGCCGTATCTGCTGGTTGGAAATTCGCTTGGCGGTGCCAACGCGCAGGTGTATGCCTACCGTTATCCCGACCAAATCAAAGGTCTGGTTCTGGTGGAGCCGCAGACAGAAAACGAAACGGCAAGATTGGACAAGGTAACCGCTGGCAAGATCAAGCAGGTCTACGCCATGGTGAAGCAGCAGGACGCGTATTGCTTGGCCGCAGCTAAAAAAGGGTTCAAGCCAGGTAGCGAAGCGCTGAATAATTGTGTCGGCGATACGATTGCATTCTATGGGCCGGTGCTGGGAAAAGCGGTCCAAACGATCACGAAGAAACCCTCCTACTGGCGCGCGCGCGTCGACGAATACAACGCCATCGATACGAGCGACGACCAGCTGCGTGCCCTGCGCAAGCCGTTCGGCGACCTTCCGCTGCTGGTGCTCACGCGTGGCGTGAGTCCGTATGCGGTACCGGACCAGCCGCAAAGCCCCATGAATAAAGCCACCGAGATTGAAAACGAACAGATACATCGGGAGATTGCCTCGCTGTCTTCCAGGGGCAAGCAGCGGGTCATCCCGGGCGCCTCGCACGTGATCCAGGCTGACCAGCCCGATGCGGTGGTGCAGGCTGTATTGGATGTGCTTGCGCAGATCAAGTAACTCACGCGGACATCACTTTTTCCTGAACGCGGAATGCCTCCTTTGGTACGGAACTTGGCAACGACGGTAACCGGCCATCTGCCGCCATTCGCCAATGCAAGAACTGAAGCATCACCACTTTTATTTTTGGAGCATCGATTTGGAAAATCTAGTTGTATTGAGAATTTCCGACAATGACGGCGTAGACTTGAATGGTGTCAAACTACGCTCAACAAGTGAGGTCGCGGAAGCTCTTGAGAAAATCGGCGCCGAAAATTCGGATATGACCGTTTCTGTCGAGGCCACCGATTCCAAATGGTATGAGTCTATCGGAAAGGCCATTTACGGTAGCCACCGGGCAGGGTTTTCAGGTGAGCGATTTCGCGTACTCATCGACGGCAAGCCTCTGGAAGCCTGACCTACACCGCCTGCTGCCGGCCAGGAGCGGACGTTGAAAGGCATGCGCTGCTTCTTGCCTGCCTTTACGGGCAAGAACACAATCGTCTTCAACGATTCTGAACTCAAGTCGATTTTGCGTCGAATTTTCCTGGGCTACTTTCAGCGAGGCTAACTACTGCAAGAGCAGCCGTTCGATAGAGTAGATGTTGTTTAATTCAGGGCGTGCAGTCGCCCGTTCCTAAATATGGAATCAATGACAGTGATGGCAATAAAGTGGAGGAACCAGGAGGTGCGAAGCTACAATGGCCTCATGTGCAGCAACGGTGACATCTACGAAGTGCAAGAAACCTGGATGGCCAGAGTACATGAAAAACAGGAGCTTGGCGGTTGGCTCAATGTCGCGATTCTGGCGCAAGAAGAGCTGTATGGTGGACAGTACATAGTTAAATGCGGAGAGGCTATGGAACACGGCTCAATCGGCGTAGTCGTTTTGGAATCGCTGCAAAATCATGAACCTGTTTGGACGTTTGTTTCGGATCAATCCAATCCATTTGATCAAATAACAATCAAGGGCGGCTGGGTTGTGGTGCTGTCAACGTCAGGCGCCGTGTTACGGTTTGGTGCGCCAATGAGGGAGGCAAGGCTTCTGCTTCCGAGTACGTCGATCCATGATACTAACGACGAGCGCTTGTAAAGTGAGACGCTACTCTTCCGCTATGCTTAGGTGATGCTTTTTAGGCAGCCTCCGGCCAAAAGCGGGCAACGAAAGGCATGAACATGGCGCGGGTCCGACTGATTGTATTCGACTTAGATGAAACCTTGGTACATGCGACTAAGGTTGCATTACCTTGTGCCCACTCCTTTCGCACTGGTCCATATTTTGTCTACGTACGACCGTTTGCATCTGAACTGATCAGGTTCTGTGCGTCGCACTTCGATATCGGAGTCTGGTCTTCATCGAGCGAACGCTATGTCGAATTAGTCACCGCAGAGCTGTTTGGAACTTCCTATCCCGTTGCATTTTCTTGGGCGGTATCAAAGTGCGTTCAGAAAGTTGATCCGAAAAGTAACGGTTATGTGTACATAAAAGATCTGCGCAAGGCGTTGAAGCAGGGGTATGCAGTAGACGAGATTATCATGATCGATGACAGCCGCGAAAAGCTCCAGCGGCAACCCACGCGGGATCTTTGCCTATCTGAGTTCACAGGTGATCCGTTTGATACGGAACTTCTTCACGTTATCGAACGGGTTAAGGCGATGGCGGAAATGCAGTCAACGACGGCCTGAAGCGAATGCCTGCAATGGGGTGAAAGCAGATGCACAAATCAATAGCATGAGCATTAGACTGATCTCTCTTCTCATCAACAGTTAGGATGCGGCATTTAACAAACCCTTCGGTGGCTACACCGATTTTGCGACTGCGCATCCGTCATGAGCGACGAGCGGAACTTCATCAATTCCTGTTGAAGGTCCACCGCAATATTTTTGTGGGCACCCTCACCCCGCCGGCTTCTTCTTCCCCTTCAACAAACTCCCGGCCGCATTTTCCTCGAAGCGGCCCGCCTCTTCTATATAACCATGCACGGTGCCGTCGTGGCGCCAGCCGCCCTGGCGCTTGATGGCCTGAAAGTCGGCGCCGGCCCGGTGCGCGCTGGTGGCCATGCCGCGGCGCAGGCTGTGGCTCGATAGTTCCGGCACGTAATCGAGCGCCGCCAGCCTGGCACAAGCTTCCAAGATCGTGTTGATGCTGCTCGCGTGCAGACCCTTCGCGCCCACGTGTCCCCACTGGTTCACCGTGCGCAAGAGCGGCCCCGTGCGGATGTGCGCCGCGGCCAGCCACGCGCGCAAGGCCGTCGCCGGGCAGCAGACGCCGTCGCCGAACGGAATCGCCTTGACGATGCCCTCCCCCAGTTGATCCGTTTTCGAGCGGGGCAAGGTAATCACCATGCCCTGCGGCTCCCAGCTAACATCTTCCACAGTCAATCCCGCCAGTTCGCTGCGGCGGAAACCGCCAAAAAACCCCAGCTGCAGCAAGGCGCTGTCGCGCAAGGCCTTGTTCGTGCCCAGCGCGGCCAGTTTGGCGACGATCAGTTCCAGGTCTTCCAATGGCAGCGCCTTGGCCTTCTTTTTCGGCTTGCCGTGCAGGCGGGCAATGCCGGCCAGGGTCTTGCGCACGGTGGGCGTGGACGCGGGGTCGGCAAAGGCCTGGTACACATGCCATTGCGACAAAGCCGTCAGGCGCAGGGCCAGGGTGCGGGCGTTCAGGCTGTCCGCATACGCCATCAGGTAGCGGATGACGGTGGGCTCGTCTGCGGGCAGCGCCCCGCCCCATACCTGGAAATGGCGGATGGCGGAACGGTAGGTGCGGCGCGTGTTGTCCGACGTGGCGGCGGCGAGAAACGCCTGGTGGCGCGCGGCCAGCTCGGCATCAATGAGGGCGCCGCGTAATGGCGCAGCGGCGATGGCGGTGCTTTTGGGCATGGCGGCACGGCGTTTCGAGAGGGGCAAATCGGGCATGGCGGCGGCGAAATCGCGGTTTTGTACTGGGAGATACGCAGAATAGCATGCAAACCACCCCAATAACACGCGATAAGCGAACTTATCGCAACTTATATTTTTCAAGAATCCATAAAATATGTATCGTAATATTATTTGATATTACGTATCATGTAATATATTACTAAATTTCGTTCATAGGTGGTTTTATGGCCCGCACCGGCATTTTGTACTCTGACGTTATGAAAGCAGCCCAAATCGTCGCTGCCGATGGGCGTAATCCCACGGTCGACAGCGTGCGCGAAGCGCTGGGCAGCACGGGCAGCAAGAGCACCATCGCGCCCCTGCTCAAGCGCTGGAAGGAAGAGTTCCAGGGCGCGGGCGCCGTGAAAACGGAATCGGGCTTGCCGGCCGAGCTGATGGAAGCGATGCGCGGCGTCTATGACAAGCAGCAGCGCGACGTGGCGCGGCAGCTGGAAACGGGCATGCAGCAAAACCGCGCCGAACTCGACGCGGCGCTGGAAAAGCTGAAGAAGACGGAAACGGAACGGCTGAAACTGGCGGAGGCGCGCACCGCCCTCACCCAGGAATTGCGCGCCACGCAGCACGCGCTGGCGCAACTGAAGGAAGAACACCATTTTCGCGCCGTCACGCTGGCCACCTTGCACAGCGATAACGCCGGCTTGACGCAACGCCTGGCCGACCGGAGCGAGGAAATCGCGGCCCTGAACCGCCAACTGGCGCAAGTGCGCTCGCAGTTCGACCATTACCAGGAAGCGGCGGCCGCGCAGCGCAGCGAGGAGCGGACCCAGGCGCAGCAGCGGATCAGCCGCCTGGAACAGGAGAACGCCCAGCTGCAGCAGCGTTTGCAAGGCCAGCAAGCGACCCTGGTACAGCAAGACATGCGCCTGGCGCAACTGCAGGCGGAACACACGCGCCTGGCTGATGAAGCGGCCGCCGACCGCGCAGCGCTGGCCACCGTGCGCCCCGAGCGCGACCAGTTTGAATTTCAATACTTGCAGGCGGCCGCCTCGGCCGACGCCCTGCTGGACAAGCTGGACACGGCCCTGCTGGCGCTGAACGACGCCAAGGTGGCGCTGGCCGCGCAAGACCGGCAGCTCGACATGCTGGCGGAGAACGGGCAACTATCGCAGCAGAAAATGGAAGCATTGGCGCTGGAACGCGATGGCTTGCTGCGCGAAAATGCCGGCATGGCGGCGCGCCTGGCCCTGCTTTCGGATAGCAAGGAGAAGCGCGATGTTTGAACCTGTCTATATGACTGCCTTGCGCGCCTCGCTGAATCTGACGCTTTACTGCCGGTAGCGCACCCGTATCCACGCGCCGATGGCGTCCACGCCGCTGTCTGCCGCATCTTCGACCCAGCCCGCGCGCGCATAAAAGCGCCGCGCGCCCGTATTGCTCAGCTGCGTTTTCAGGCTCAGGCGGGGACCGAAGCACGCCACGACGGCCGCCAGCAGTTGCCCGCCGATGCCCGACCCACTCTGCGCCGGGTGTACATACAGGTGATGCAGGAAATAGTCGGGGGCATCGCCCGTGTACACGGCGGCAAAACCGGTGACGATGCCGCCGCGTTCGGCAACGAGGATGGCTTCGCCCCGCGTCGTCGCCGTAAAAGTAGCGCTGCCGACGACAGGGCCGAAGGCGTCGCGCCCGGCCAGGGCCAGGATGGCGGTGCAAAACTCCGTGTCCGCGCTGGCGAAAGGGCGAATCAGGCACATGGCTGGCGCGCTATCCATTCGTTACAGGCGGCGATTCAGCACGCTGTCGATAGCGTGGGTTTTCAGTTCCACCTGGACTGTGCCGTCCTGCAACCAGTAGCCGTCGCCTCCCTGCTGCAGTGCCGCCATGTCGAGCGCGCCCAAACTTGGCGGGATGGCGCCGGCGAGCAAGGCCGCCACGTCGTCCCATTCGCCATAAAACAGTTTCAGATACCAGCCGTCGTCGTGGGCAAAGGCGAGAAAACGGCCCTGCAGGGCGGGCAGCGGCGTGAGGGCGCCACGGTGATCGAGCGTCGTGGCCACTTCCGCATCGAGGGAAGCCGGCGGCGCGCCTTGCCAATCGGCCCAGGCGTGGCTGCCCAACGCATGCATGTCTTCGAGCGCCAGGGCCGGCAGTTGTTGCCGCGCCAAGGTCTGGAAAGCCGCAGGCTTTTTGATTGTCCCGGCGCTGCCCTTGCGCAGCACGATGCCGTCAGCCTCGCCGAGCGCGGGGATAACATCCTTGAATTCAATGCCGGAAGCGACGAGCATGCGCTCGACCGGGTCGTGCCAGATGTACAGATAATGTCTCAAGTAGAAGTCCGTTTTGGTTTTGGCGCCGTATTTGCGGCCACGGCGGCGCGTATCAGCGCCTTGAACGCCGCGGCATCGAGATGCGCACCCTCGTGGATATCGATGGCCCGGCGCGTGTTACCGTCCAGGCTGGCATTGAACAGGCCGGCCGGATCGGGCAAGGCGGCGCCCTTGGCGAAGGTGAGTTTCACGGCCAATTTATAGGTTTCGCCCGTGCAAATCATGCCCGCGTGCGACCAGACGGGCACGCCGCGCCATTTGACTTCTTCGACCACCTCGGGGTCCGCCTGGCGGATCAGCGCCCGCACATTGGCCAGGGTTTTGCCGCGCCAGTCCCCCAGCGAGGCGATCTTCGAGTCGATCTGGCTGGCGGCGGACCCTGCGTTTTGCGCATCCTCGCCGGGCCGCGCACCCGCTTCCGCTTTTTTCATGGCTGACATCTCCTTCCCTGTGCGCTTGCCTTACTGCGCAGGATCGGCCATGCAGCTGGCAAGCGAGGCAAACAATTGTGTGCGCAGCGCCTGGTATTGCGCATCCGTCGCAAAGTCGCGCGGATCGGCCGGCTGGTTCAGCAGATAGGCGGTGGCGACCGTGCCGCTGGCGGCGTGCAGCAGTGTATACAAGCTGATGATGCCCTGCGCTTGCGCGATACTGGCGTTATTCAATCCTAGCACTTCCACGCCATCGCGCGCGTCCGTTTCCAGCGGCAGTTGCTGCGGCAGCTTGCCCCTGGCGGCCATTTCCCGCATCTGCGCCACGATGGTCTCGCGGTCGGCGGCGAACTGGCCTTCGGCGCTGCGTTCGATCTTCAGATTCACGAAAGGCAAGCTGCTCTTACGGAACAGCATCAGCCGATAGCCATCGGCCGTCGATATTTGCCTATCCCCCGCCGCCATCTTGACGATGCGCGTGGTCGCGCCTGCCGGCAGGCGGTCCTGCGTCTTAAACTGGAACTGGCTGCGGTTGATGCATTGCGCCAAGGGCGCCAAAGGATCGGCCGTGCGGTCTTGCGCCTGGACGCCCAGTGTCGCGAGCAATACGGGGATGGCAAGCAAATGGCGGTGGTTCATGAGAGGCGTCAGTCATCGTATCAAGGTGCGGCGAGCATAACCGTCTATATTGCCAGAAGGCAAATGTTTAGTTGCCATCCTCTAAATACCCATGGGATAGCTTCTTAATATGAACTTCACCTGGCCCGCGTAGCATTCATGTTGGCAAGGCTCTCATTGTGCAGCGCCTGCCCTTTTCCGGCAGAACCATGAATGACATCGCTTTAACCTTGCGCCACGGCGCCGCCGTGCCGCCCGCAGTGACACAGCCTCCCGCCAGCGGCCACCGCCTGAAAGCGGCGCTGGGCGCCCTCTTCTTTCCCCGCCAGCGCACGCGCTGGCACGCCTTCCTCGGCAGCATGCCGGGCTTGAACTCGCTGGCGCAGCTGCACCCGTGCCTGCGCTTCAAGATTTACCGTCCTTACGCTTCGCGCCAGCTCGGTTGCGCGGATCGTTTGGCCTTGCTGGAAGGACACTACCGCTTCCTGTGGCAGGCCGGCGCCCGCGCGCTGGTCGAGCGTGCCGCGTGCGGACCCGTGGTGCTGGCCGCCTTCGAAGGCAAGGACGGGGCGCTGTACCGCTTGCAGCTGACGGCCATCCACGACAGCTACCGTGAAGGCGAACTGTGCCTGCGCCTGACGCGCGACGGCCAGCCTTTGTACCTGGCCAGCTTTTTGTTCGTGCCGCGCGCCGATGGCGTCTCGCTGCAGCTCGGCGCGCTGCAAGGCTTGCGCTCGGAAGCGGGCAAGCTGGCCGTCAAGGAAGCCACGCGGGCGCTGCACGGTTGCCGTCCGAAAAACCTGATGGTGACGGCCTTGCGCGATTTCGGCGATTTTTTTGCCTGCAATAACCTGTTTTTGATCAGCAATGACAACCGCATCGCCCTGAATGCGCGGCGCCGGCGCCATATCGCCGCCGACTACGACCTGGCGTGGCAGGAGTTGCACGCCTTGCGTATGCGCGACGGCAATTATCACTTGCCGTGCGCGCCGTACCGGGCGCCCGACCTGGCCGACGTGCCATCGAAAAAGCGCGCCGATGCGCGGCGGCGCGGCGAATTGCTACATGGCATGGCCGACGGCATGCGCGCGCAGCTGGCGGCGCTGCTGGCAATAGCAACGCCGCCATCTTGCCAAAACAGTCATCTTTACAGCGCAGATGCTATGCTATCTTCCCATCAATCATTAACCTGACGGAACCACGATGCCCCCACGCCTGCGCACTCTGCTGTTGCCCATTCTGTCCCTGTCCGGCGCCGCGGCCCTGGCCGCCCCCACGCTCGACGCCGCCATGCGGGAGCGGGCGGAAAACTTGGTGCGTGACGGCAAGCATGCCAGCCTGGCGATCGCCGTGATCGACGGCAAGGACAGCGCCGTGTATGGCTTCGGCCGCGCGCGGCCAGGCGACTCGGGCGTACCCGATGCCGACACCGTGTATGAAATCGGCTCCGTGACGAAAACCATGACGGGCCTGCTGCTGGCCGACGCGGTCGTGGCGGGCAAGGCCCGGCTGGATCAGCCGGTGGCCGAGCTGCTGCCCGGCTACGCCATCCCCACGCTGGCTGGCCGGCAAATCACCGTGGGCCAGCTGGCCACGCAATTATCCGGCTTGCCCCGCC
>NZ_LNCE01000150.1:0-1305 GCF_001445815.1 Janthinobacterium sp. Ant5-2-1
ACCGTCCAGGCGGGTGGACAGACCTGGGAAAATATAGGTAATCGCCAGAGCGTCTTCGAGGATCGTTCGCCGTACGCCGTGTATGTCCCGCTGGATACGGCGGTCGGCATCACGGCCGTGGGCAATGCCGAAGTGGCCTTGTGCAGCGCACCGGGCATCACCCACCGTCCGGCGCGCCTGATCGAGCCATCGGCCATGACGCGTTCCGTGCGCGGCAAGGGCGCGAACACCCGCTATGTGTGCGACATCCTGCCGCAGACGGCCGAGGCCGATGGCTTGCTGGTGGTCGAGGTGGTCACGCCATCGGGCCATTCCTCGAGCTATCCGCCGCACAAGCACGATGACGACAATATTCCGACCGAAAGTTCGCTCGAGGAAACCTATTACCACCGCCTCAACCCCGAACAGGGCTTTGCCTACCAACGGGTCTACACGGACGACCGCAGCATCGATGAAGCCATGGCCGTGGAAAACCACGACGTGGTGATGGTGCCGCGCGGCTACCATCCCGTGACCGTGCCGTATGGCTACGATGGCTATTACCTGAACGTGATGGCCGGCCCCAAGCGGGTCTGGCATTTTAAAAATGATCCAGCCCATGACTGGCTGATGACGAAATAACCAAGGAAAAAAGATGACTATCCCGATGATCGGCCACTTTATTGGTGGCAACCCGATGGCTTCGCGCTCAGAGCGCACGAGCGACGTCTTCAATCCCGCCACGGGCGCCGTCACGGCCAAGGTGTCGTTGGCGACGCCGTCCGAGCTGAACGCGGCCGTGGCGGCTGCCCATGCTGCCTTTCCCGCCTGGTCGCAAACCTCGCCGCTGCGCCGCGCGCGGGTCATGTTCAAGTTCAAGGAGTTACTCGAGCAAAACGCCGACAAACTGGCCGAGCTGATCACGCATGAACACGGCAAAGTGTTTACGGATGCCAAAGGGGAAGTGACGCGCGGCATCGAAGTGGTGGAGTTTGCCTGCGGCATCCCGCAAATGATGAAGGGAGAGTATAGCGAACAGGTGGCCGGCGGCATCGATGCCTGGTCGATTCGCCAGGCGCTGGGCGTGTGCGTCGGCATCACGCCATTCAACTTCCCCGTCATGGTGCCGATGTGGATGTTCCCGATGGCGATTGCCTGCGGCAATACCTTTGTCTTGAAACCGTCCGAGCGCGATCCGTCGGCCAGCCTGCTGCTGGCGCAATTGCTGACGGAGGCGGGCTTGCCCGATGGCGTCTTCAATGTGCTGCAGGGAGATAAAGAGGCCGTCGATGGCTTGCTGCACCACCCGGACGTGCGCGCCGTCAG
>NZ_LNCE01000151.1:0-809 GCF_001445815.1 Janthinobacterium sp. Ant5-2-1
GCGTTCTTCAGTTTCTTTTTCAGGTAAGCACGTGCTTTCAAGTCTTCGTTCAGCATGGCAGCGAAATTACCGTTGCCTGCATACCAGCGCGAAGCCCAGTTACGGGTGACCGCCAGACGGAAACCGGTTGGATGAATTTTCTGACCCATCGTGGCTCCTTAGTTACCGACAGTCACGTAAACGTGACAGGATTGTTTCGAAATACGGTCGCCACGGCCTTTTGCACGCGCGGTGAAGCGCTTCAGGACGGGGCCCTTTTCGACGTAGATCGTTTTCACGAACAATTCGTCGATGTCCGCACCATCATTGTGCTCGGCATTCGCAATAGCGGATTCCAGAACGCGTTTGATGATCGCAGCACCTTTTTTCGGGCTGAATTGCAAGATGTTGAGTGCAGCGTCAACTTTCTTGCCACGGATCAGGTCAGCAACCAGGCGGCCCTTTTGGTCCGACAGGCGCACACCTTTGAGGATAGCTTTAGTTTCCATTATTTCTTAGCCTTTTTGTCAGCTGCATGGCCCTTGAACGTACGGGTCAGTGCGAATTCGCCGAGCTTGTGACCAACCATGTTTTCGGAAACATAAACCGGCACGTGCAGCTTGCCGTTATGAACCGCGATCGTCAGGCCGATAAAGTCAGGCATGATTGTCGAACGACGCGACCAGGTTTTGATTGGCTTTTTGTCTTTGGCTGCTTGCGCGGCTTCAACTTTTTTCACCAGGTGGGCGTCACAGAACGGCCCTTTTTTCAATGAACGTGTCATGTGCTACCCCTTATTTCTTGCCGCGGCGCGAGACGATCATGGAAGT
>NZ_LNCE01000152.1:0-1265 GCF_001445815.1 Janthinobacterium sp. Ant5-2-1
TGGTCTTCTTGTCCAGGCGGAAGGTGACGCGCAGGTCGCGCACTTCCAACAGGTTATTCTGGTCCATGAGCAACTCCTATTTCACTTTGGGGTCGAGCGCATCGCGCAAGGCATCGGTAAACAGCGAGAACGCCGTCACCAGCACGGCCATCGCCGTGGCGGCGGCTGTCAGCTGCCACCATTTGCCCAGGATCAGTTCATTTTGTGCCTCGTTGAGCATGCTGCCCCACGAGACGGTGCCCACCGGCACGCCAAAGCCGAGGAAACTCAGAATCACTTCCGCCTTGATGAAGCCCACGACCAGAATCGACATTTGCACCAGGGCCACGTGGCTCACGTTCGGGAAGATGTGGGAAAACATCTTGCGCCAGTGCGAGGCGCCGATGGCATCGGCCGCCATCACGTATTCGCGCGCCTTGTGCTTGATGTATTCGGCGCGGATCAAACGGTACGGCCCCGTCCAGCCCGTCAAGCCCAGGATCAGCACGATGGTCAGCACGCCCTTCTGTTGCAGCACGGCCGCCACGGTGAGAATCATCAGGATCGAGGGGATCGACGTGAAGATGCTGTAGAACCAGTTGAAGAAGTCATCGACGACGCCGCCGAAGTAGCCCGACACGGCGCCAAACAGCGTGCCCAGCACGACGGCCAGCAAGGCTGCTACCAGGCCCACGACGATCGACGTTTCACCGCCCTTGATGGTTTTCTGGATGATGTCGTGGCCCCACTTGTCGGCGCCGAACGGCAGTGTCGCCGCCTTGTGCGTGACGAGTTTCTTGGCCTTGCCCATGCCGGCGCGCAAGGCCGTTAAGTCGTCGGCCAGCGGGTCGGTGACACCGTACATCTCCACGCCAGCCGATGGATTACTACCCATCTGGGCGCGCAGTTCGGCAATATCGTCGGCCAGCGGATCGAGCACGTTGACGGGCGTGGGCGCGCTGCGCTCATCGGCCAGCGGAATGGCGCCGTCGGCGGCCACGTCCTTGTCGGCGCCCACAAACGTGGGCGGCGCGTAGCTGACAGCCACTTCGTCTTCCCAGTTCGAGGCCACCAGGCCGCTGGCGGACGCCAGCACCAGCAGGAAAAAAGCGCCGACCAAGGCCAGCGATACCATTGCAATCTTGTCGCCGCGCAAACGGCGCCACGCCAGGGCCCACAGGCCGGGCGATGTATGAGGTTTCGACATCGTCTCTTTCTACTTCAGTTGTACGCGAGGATCGACCGCCTGGTACAGCAGGTCGGTGAGCAGGTTGAAGAGCATGGTG
>NZ_LNCE01000153.1:0-2450 GCF_001445815.1 Janthinobacterium sp. Ant5-2-1
CGCGCTGAACCCGATCGCCAAGACGGAAGCGCGCCTCAAAGTATTAAACAAGCTGATCAAACGTAAAGACGTTACCACCCTCATCAACGCATGCGATGCGGGGCGCGAAGGCGAGCTGATTTTCCGCCTGATCGCGCAAAACGCGAAAGCCAAGCAACCGGTCAAGCGTTTGTGGCTGCAGTCGATGACGCCGGGCGCCATCCGCGACGGTTTCTCGCACCTGCGCAGCGATGAAGAAATGTTGCCGCTGGCGGACGCGGCCCGCTGCCGTTCGGAAGCCGATTGGTTGATCGGCATCAATGGCACGCGTGCCATGACGGCGTTCAATTCGAAAGAGGGCGGCTTCTATCTGACCACCGTGGGTCGCGTGCAGACGCCAACGCTCTCCATCGTCGTCGAACGCGAAGACAAGATCAAGAAATTCGTGCCGCGCGACTTCTGGGAAGTGCGCGCCGAATTCGTTTGCGCGGCCGGTATCTATGAAGGCCGCTGGCTCGACACGAAGTTCAAGAAAGACGAGAACGACCCCGAGAAGCGCGCCGAGCGCCTGTGGAGCAAGACGGCTGCCGACTCGATCGCCACCGCCTGCCGTGGTCGCCAGGGCATCGTCACGGAAGAATCGAAACCGACCACCTCGATGGCGCCGGGCCTGTTCGACCTGACCAGCTTGCAGCGTGAAGCGAACTCGCGTTTCGGCTTCTCGGCCAAGAACACCCTGGGCCTGGCCCAGGCGCTGTACGAAAAACACAAGGTATTGACGTATCCGCGTACCGATTCGCGCCACCTGCCGGAAGATTACATGCCGACCGTGCTGCAGGCGCTGGAAACGGTCAAGGACAACAGCAACTACCACCAGTTCGCCAAGCAGATCATCGACAAGGGCTGGGTCAAGCCGAACAAGCGCATCTTCGACAATACCAAGATCTCGGATCACTTCGCGATCATCCCGACGACGATCGCGCCCAAGAATTTGTCCGAGCCGGAACAAAAATTGTATGACCTGGTCACGCGCCGCTTCATGGCCGTGTTCTTCCCGCCTGCGGAATTCCAGGTCACCACGCGCTACACGGAAGTGTCGGGCCATCAGTTCAAGACTGAAGGCAAGGTCATGACCAATCCGGGCTGGCTGGCCATCTACGGCAAGGAAGCGTCGACGGACGCGGACAAGGAAAGCAATGGCAACGGCAACCTGGTGCCGGTCGCCAAGGGCGAGAAAGTGCAGACCGAAAGCGTCAGCGCCAACGGCCTGGTGACCAAGCCGCCAGCGCGCTATACCGAGGCGACATTGCTGTCGGCCATGGAAGGCGCGGGCAAGCTGATCGACGACGACGAGCTGCGCGATGCGATGGCCGGCAAGGGTCTTGGAACCCCGGCAACGCGCGCCGCCACCATCGAGGGCTTGCTGACGGAACGCTACCTGATCCGCGAAGGCCGCGAACTGATCCCGACCGCCAAGGCCTCGCAGCTGATGACGTTGCTCAAGGGCCTGGGCGTCAACGAATTGACGGCGCCGGAGCTGACGGGCGAGTGGGAATACAAGCTGTCGCAGATGGAAAAAGGCAAGATTTCGCGCGAAGAATTCATGCGTGAAATCGCGCAGATGACGCAAATCATCGTCAAGCGCGCCAAGGAATATGACAACGACACGATTCCCGGTGATTACGCCACCCTGGAAACGCCGTGCCCGAATTGCAGCGGCGTGGTGAAGGAAAACTACCGTCGTTTCGCCTGCACCAAGTGCGAGTTCTCGATGAGCAAGACGCCGGGTTCGCGCCAGTTCGAAATCGCCGAAGTGGAACAATTGCTGAAGGACCGCACCATCGGCCCGCTGCAAGGTTTCCGCTCGAAGATGGGCCGTCCGTTCGCCGCCATCCTGCGCATCGTGCGCGATGAAGAGATCAAGAATTTCAAGCTGGAATTCGATTTCGGCCAGAACGACGAAAGCGAAGATGGCGAAGGCGTCGATTTCACGGGCCAGACGCCCGTGGGACCTTGCCCCAAGTGCAACGCCGGCGTGTACGAGATGGGCCTGGCCTATGTGTGCGAACACAGCATGGCCAAGCCGAAGACGTGCGATTTCCGCAGCGGCCGCATCATCTTGCAGCAGGAAATCTTGCCGGAACAAATGGCAAAACTGCTCAACGATGGCAAGACGGACTTGCTGCCGGGCTTTGTATCGCAGCGTACCCGTCGTCCGTTCAAGGCTTTCCTCGTGCGCGGCAAGGATGGCAAGGTGAGCTTCGAGTTTGAAGAGCGCAAGGCCAAGCCGGGCGCCAAGGCGAAGGCTGCAGCGACCGAGGTCGAAGGCGAAGAGGGCGCAGTGCCGGCGAAGAAAACGGCCGTCAAGAAAGCGGCAGCCGTCAAAAAGGCGCCAGCGAAGAAAGCTGCTGCCGTGAAAAAGCCGGCCGCCAAAAAGGCGCCGGCGAAGAAGGCAGCGGCAGCGGAGTAAT
>NZ_LNCE01000154.1:0-1373 GCF_001445815.1 Janthinobacterium sp. Ant5-2-1
GATTGTCGAACGACGCGACCAGGTTTTGATTGGCTTTTTGTCTTTGGCTGCTTGCGCGGCTTCAACTTTTTTCACCAGGTGGGCGTCACAGAACGGCCCTTTTTTCAATGAACGTGTCATGTGCTACCCCTTATTTCTTGCCGCGGCGCGAGACGATCATGGAAGTCGTACGCTTGTTGCTGCGTGTTTTCTTACCCTTGGTCTGTTGGCCCCATGGCGAAACTGGATGACGACCAGCTGCTGTTTTACCTTCACCACCACCGTGCGGGTGATCGACCGGGTTCATGACCACACCGCGAACGGTAGGACGAACACCGCGCCAGCGCATCGCGCCAGCTTTACCGATTTTACGCAGGCTGTGCTCGGCATTACCGACTTCACCAACCGTTGCACGGCACTCGATGTGCACGCGACGTACTTCACCCGAGCGCAGACGCACTTGAGCGTAGGTACCTTCACGTGCCATCAGCACAACGCCAGCGCCAGCGGTACGTGCCATTTGGGCACCTTTACCTGGCAGCATTTCGACGCAATGCATCACGGTACCGACCGGGATGTTACGGATTGGCAAGCAGTTACCCGATTTGATCGGTGCTTCCGAACCGTTCATCACGCTGTCGCCAACGGCCATGCCTTTGGTTGCGATGATGTAGTGACGTTCGCCGTCGGCGTAGCACAACAGAGCGATATTCGCGGTGCGGTTTGGATCGTATTCGATACGTTCCACTTTCGCTGGAATACCATCTTTGGTGCGCTTGAAGTCGATCAAGCGATAGTGTTGCTTATGACCACCACCGATATGACGGGTGGTGATGTGACCGTTGTTGTTACGACCAGCGGTCTTGGATTTCTTTTCAACCAGGGCAGCGAACGGACGACCTTTGTACAGGTCTGGGTTCACCACCTTTACCATGCCGCGACGGCCTGGCGAGGTTGGTTTCATCTTAACGAGTGCCATTATGCAGCCTCCTCGGAGAAGTTGATTTCCTGGCCAGGCTTCAGGCACACGAAAGCACGCTTGGTATGGTTACGACGACCGTTGAACTTGCCGGTGCGTTTCTGCTTACCTTCGCGGTTTGCAGTTTGCACGGACAGGACTTCAACCTTGAACAGCAGTTCGACCGCTGCCTTGATTTCAGGCTTGGTTGCATCCGGCAGTACGCGGAATACAATTTGCTCGTTCTTTTCCGCGACCATGGTGGCCTTCTCGGAAATCACGGGCGCCAACAGCACCTTCATCAAGCGTTCTTCGCTATGTTTCAAAATCGCGCTCATGCCAGCATCTCCTCAATCTTGGCCAATGCAGCTTTGGTGACCAGGATCTTCTTGTAGAACACCAGGGACATCGGGTCTGCGTGACGTGGCTCAACGAC
>NZ_LNCE01000155.1:0-1849 GCF_001445815.1 Janthinobacterium sp. Ant5-2-1
ACTTTGACCTGGCCGGTGAGGGCCTGGGAAAGTACGCCCAGCGGGCCTTTTACGGTGATCGCTTGTGCGGAGATGGCGACTTCGGCGCCAGCTGGCACTACGATAGGCATTTTAGCTACTCGAGACATGTGTAACTCCTTAAGCCACGTAGCAAATAACTTCGCCGCCGACACCGGTAGCGCGTGCTTTGCGGTCAGTCATGACGCCTTGCGGAGTCGACACGATCGCCACACCCAAGCCATTCATCACAACAGGGATCTCGTCTTTACCCTTGTAGACGCGCAGACCCGGACGGGACACGCGCTCCAAGCGCTCAATGACGGGACGGCCAACATAATACTTCAAACCGATTTTCAGTTCCGCTTTGCCACCAGCTTCGGCAACAGCGAAATCTTCAATGTAACCCTCGTCCTTCAGGACGCTGGCAATCGCAATTTTGACTTTCGACGATGGCATGGCCACGGTCGTCTTTTGCACGCCTTGTGCATTGCGAATGCGGGTCAGCATATCGGCGATAGGATCGCTCATACTCATTGCATATTCTCCTATTACCAGCTTGCTTTTGTCATACCCGGAATTTCACCACGCATGGCGAATTCACGGAGCTTGATACGACCCAGACCGAATTTACGGAATGTGCCGCGCGGACGACCAGTGATGGCGCAACGGTTACGTTGACGCGTCGGGTTCGAGTTACGTGGCAGCGCCTGCAGTTTCAGGCGAGCTTCGTAGCGCTCTTCTTCCGATTTCGATTGGTCATCGACGATGGCCTTGAGAGCTTCGCGCTTAGGGGCGAATTTCGCCACCAGGTCAGCACGCTTGATCTCACGATTAATCAGTGACAGTTTGGCCATGATCAGTTCCTGAAAGGGAATTTAAAGGCGGCGAGCAAAGCTTTGGCTTCGTCATCGGTCTTAGCGGTTGTCGTGATGCTGATATTCATACCGCGCAACGCGTCAATCTTGTCGTATTCGATTTCAGGGAAAATGATCTGTTCCTTGACACCGATGTTGTAGTTGCCACGACCATCAAATGCACGGCCGTTCACACCACGGAAATCGCGTACGCGCGGCAGAGCCACGGTAATGAAGCGATCCAGGAACTCGTACATGCGAGCGCCGCGCAGGGTGACCATCGTACCGATCGGGTAACCTTCACGGATTTTGAAGCCTGCGATCGCTTTGCGGGACTTGGTGGTCACTGGCTTCTGGCCGGCGATCTTGGTCAAGTCAGCAACTGCGTGCTCGAGAACTTTTTTATCCGCGATAGCCTCACCAACACCCATGTTCAGGGTGATCTTGGTCAGGCGTGGAACTTCCATTACCGACTTGTAACCAAACTTGCTGGTCAGGTCGGCAACGACTTTTTCTTTATAGAATTCTTGGAGACGTGCCATGATTTCTTAAGCCTTCACTACTTCGCCGGAGGATTTAAAGATGCGAACTTTCTTGCCGTCCACTTCTTTGAAACCCACGCGATCTGCCTTGCCAGTCGCTGCATTAAACAATGCAACGTTGGACACGTGAATTGGCATGGTCTTATCGACGATACCACCAGTTACGCCAGTCATCGGGTTTGGCTTAGTCGCTTTTTTAGCGATGTTAATGCCGTCAACCACGATATGTTCAGCATCGATACGCTGCTGTACCACACCACGTTTGCCCTTGTCTTTCCCGGTCAGAACGATGACTTCGTCGTTTTTACGAATCTTATCCATTACGACTCCTTACAGGACTTCCGGTGCCAGGGACACGATTTTCATGAACTTCTCAGTACGCAGTTCGCGTGTGACAGGTCCAAAAATACGGGTACCGATCGGTTCCAGCTTGGCGTTCAACAGAACGGCGGC
>NZ_LNCE01000156.1:0-1110 GCF_001445815.1 Janthinobacterium sp. Ant5-2-1
TGTCAAGTCTCGCCTGGTCATAAACGCGTTTAACGAATAATTCAGGCTTCTTCTGCTGCCATTCCTTGAGTGCTTGAACCGGCGTTTTGGAGCCAATGGCACGCTGCGGAATGTGGTGGTTGTATAGCTTCAGATAGTTGAGCAAGGTCGTCTCCAGGTCGGAACGGCTGTCGAACCGGGTCTGCTGTAACAGCTCGCTGATTCGGCCGTTGAAGCGCTCAACCATACCGTTCGTTTGCGGGTGACGTGGCGGTGCCAGACGGTGCTCGATACCCATGCCGGCACAAACCTTGTCGAATGCATGCTGGCCACTGGGCACCTTGTCTTTCATCGAAAACCGGTCGGTAAATTGCGACCCGTTATCGGTCAGGATTTTGGTGATTTTGATGGGCGAAGCGATCTTCAGCCGGCGCAGGAAGTCGACGCTGCTGCTGTCGGTCATGTCGCCATAGATGTGCAGGAACACCCAGCGCGTGGCGCGGTCAATGGCTACGAACAGGTAGCGACGCGACGTCTCATCGGGCATCTGTGGCAGATACTTGATGTCGACGTGGACGAAGCCGGGCTCATAGTCTCTGAAGGTCTTTTTGGGCGAGATCGTTTCGCCTTCCGCCTTCGGGATGACATCTTCCAAGCGCGACATGCCTTCGCGTTTGAGCAGGCGGGCGATACCAGCGCGCGAAACGGCGGCGTTGATGTATTCGCGGGTGATATACAGCAGGTCGTCGAGCGGCAGATACAGCGACTGGCGCAGCGACAGCACGATGGCCTCCTGCGTTGGGCTCAGCGTTGTATGCAGCGTGTGGGCACGGTGTGAACGGTCCTGGACATCGTCCCGCTTGAGCCACTTGGCGGCAGTGGCACGGGTGATGTTGAAGACCTTGGCAGCCTCGCGGTCGGACAAACCGGAGTCTTTGATTTCTTGCCGTATCTTCGGCGTCGTGCGGGCTTGGGGATGAATACGTGTGCTCATGGACTGAAGTTTATGCGATCTGCTGCAACTGGTGGGACGCCCGCGCCGGCAAACCGGCGATCAACTCGTCAAGCACGGCTTTAGCGCGGAACAAAGCCATGCTGCGACGAGGAATATGATCACACGAAACTAAACAC